>DPRG01000003.1:0-17153 GCA_003538775.1 Thermotogae bacterium | reverse complement strand
ACACCGTCGCGAAAATCCCCGAATACAGCGATAGAAAATTTCTCGGAATAGGTGTCGCTGTGTCTGGTTCTGTTGACAGTGAACGGGGTATAGTTAAGAGTTCGTACATCCTCGGCTGGAGGAACGTCCCTATAGGCTCAATGCTCGAAAAAAAGATTGAAGCCCCGGTCCTCGTATACAACGACGTTGACTCTTTTGCTGTGACGCACTACACAATTGGAAGAGCGAAAGATTACAGAAACTGCATTTTTATCACTGTAGGCAGTGGTGTAGGTGGGGCGATGATCCTGGAGGGAAAACTTTACACAGGAAAGGGGGGAGCGGGTGAGGTTGGTCACGTAACTGTTGTTCATGACGGCAGGAAATGTTCGTGTGGTAGTCGTGGGTGTTTGGAAGCAGAGATCTCGTTCAACGCCATGGTCAACCGCATACAAAGAAAAACGAGCATGGATCCTCTCAGAGTGCACTTCCGTGCAACTACGGAGGACGAGGCTATACGGTACATTCATGAAGCAATGCGAGTTGATCAAGCCACTGTGACAAGCGTGTTTGACGAAGTCGGCACGCTGCTCGGTATAGCTATCAAGAACGTGATAAACATCTTTGCGCCTGATTATCTGCTCATAGGTGGAGAAGCGTTGGCATTTAAGGAATTCTTCCTGGAAAAAGCTGTTTCAGTGGCTCGGAAGAATGCATTTGGTGATTTGGGCGACGATGTGGTAATCGACGTGGACGATATGGGCGAAGTGGCATGGGTACAAGGCGTGGTGCTGAATCTGATCGAGAGGGAAGTATTTCAAATTGAAGGGAGGAGTGTTTATGAGGTGTAAACTAACCGCGTTGATTCTGTGGATTGTTCTTAGTGTAGTAGTGTTAGGTACTAGCAAGGAGATTGTTTTCTGGCATTCTTATTCCACTGATTCTGGTGAATACAAATTGCTTGTAGAAAAAATCATACCCGAATTCGAGAAACGCCATCCAGATATCAAAATAATCGAGATGCAGGTCCCGTACGACGAGATGCGTCAAAGACTAATCACAGCAACAGCTGCAGCACAGTTCCCCGATGTCATGAGGATGGATATCATTTGGGTTCCGCAATTTGCCGAGATCGGAGTGCTGCTGGCCGTAGATGAGGCGTTCCCGGACGATTTTGCACGCTTGAAGGATGATTTCTTCGATGGGCCTTTATCAACTTGCCATTGGAAAGGTCATTATTACGGTCTCCCTTTGGACACAAACACGCGTGTTTTGCTGTGGAACAAAAAGGTGTTTAAAGAAGAAGGCTTAACAGAGCCACCAAAGACTATGGATGAGTTCATAAAATACATCAAGCTTTTGACAAAAGATTTGGATGGGGATGGAATCAACGATCGTTGGGGTTATGCCGACAGTGGGTTGAATCCATGGCACACGATACCCTGGATCTATTCAATGGGAGGTTCGATTCTGGACCCGACTAATTCGAAAGCTGAAGGGTACGTCAACTCTCCTAACAGTGTCAATGCTTTGAGGCTTTTCTCCCAGTTGTACAAGGAAGGATATATAGCAGATACGGTAGCGGGTGGTGGCAACATAGGTACGTTTGAAGGATATGCCGAAGGCGTCTACGCTATGACCATAGGCGGCCCGTGGAGCTGGCCTATTATTAAAGGGCAGTACCCCGACGCAGAAATCCACTACGCATTGTTCCCAGCAGGGAAGGGTGGTTCAAGGTCTGTAGTTGGTGGTGAGGATATCGTGATTTTCAAGAGTACACGGTATCCTGAGGAGGCATGGGAGTTCGTAAAGTACATGACCTCATACGAAGTTCAACGAGAATTCTCCAAAGTAGGGCAAGTGCCCATTTTGAAGTCACTGCTGGATGATCCTGCCATAAAAGAACATCCATTCATGGGTATATATCTAGAGCAGCTCAAAACAGCTGTGGCCAGATCTCCACATCCTGGATGGAATCAGATAAGTGACATTCTTCAAAAAGCATGGGAGGACGCTGTAATAGGTGATGTGGATCCTAAGGAAGCTCTCGATTGGGCTGCAGAAGAGATGGAGGCCGTTCTCAGTGAATTCAAGTAATTCTCTTGCTTGGGGTGGGGAACGTGGGTTCCTCACCCCGTTTTAATCTTATGCAAAATTTTGGTAAGAGTATTGTTTTCCTCATACAGGGAGTGACCCTCCATGAAAAAAAGGAGTACCCGGAGAAAGATAGTAGGGACCTTCTTTGTTCTTCCTGGCTTAATCTCCTATTTCGGATGGACTATCTATCCTATTATTAAATCATTTTTAATGAGTTTCCACAAGTGGAACATAAATCCCGAAATACCACCGCTCTTTATAGGTTTTGAGAATTACAAAAAACTGTTCCAGGACACTTTGTTTTGGCTAGCGTTAAAAAATACCGTTATGTACGTCCTTGTCACTGTTCCTGGTCAGATTGCCTTGGGTCTTCTGGTTGCACTGCTCCTCAATCGCGACGTGAAAGGCAGGATTGTTTTCAGACTTTTGTACTACCTTCCGGTCGTTACTTCGTGGGTCATCGTGTCCGCTATTTTTCAATATCTTTTTGCAACGAGAGGTGGAATCGTCAATTTCTTATTGAAAGATGTGCTGCACTTAGTTTCAGCTGATATTAGATGGTTTTCGCAACCTTCCATGGCTATGGTTCCCATTTACACCTTGGGCATATGGAAGGGGATAGGTTGGTCAATGCTGATTTTTCTGGCTGGACTTCAAGCCATTCCCCGAGAGTACTATGAGGCTGCGCGTGTTGACGGTGCAGGTGCGTGGACAACCTTTTGGAGAATAACGATGCCCTTGCTGAAACCCACGTTTGTTTTTGAACTTGTTATGCTAACAATAGGTGGTTTCAATGTTTTCCTGTCTGTTTATGTTATGACAGGCGGTGGTCCAAGAAACGCTACACAAGTGTTATCTACATACATGTTCAAACAGGCATTTCAGTACTTTCACTTCGGTTATGGTGCTGCAATCTCCGTAGTCTTTTTCGTCCTGGTTTTTACCATAGCACAACTCCAGCGTGTACTTTTCAAGCGGACTGAAGCGTGAGGTGAAATGTATGAAAACAAAGAAAAAATGGATAAATATATCAATTCTTGTGGTTCTTCTTCTTGGTGCTGTGGTTATGGTTTTCCCCTTTTACTACATGTTTATCACATCTCTTAAGCAAGCTGCGTACGTTTTCACTGTCCCGCCTCAACTCATACCCAAGCCGGCGACTTTCGAAAATTACATTTTCGTATGGAAGGAAGCTAATTTCGGACGCTATTTTTTGAACAGTGTAACAATAACTGTTCCGGGAGTGGCTCTCAACGTTTTCCTTTCCGCACTGACAGCTTACGGATTTGCCAGATATGATTTTCCACTGAAAGAAGTCATATTTAGTTTGTTAATAGCAACATTATCTGTACCGGGTCTACTTTTGATAATTCCTCAATTCCAAATTGTCAGCAGGTTCGGCTTTCTTATTGACAACAAACTGACAGTCATTCTCACAGCTGGTGCAGGTGGAATTGCGTTCAACGCATTTTTTCTCAGAGGCTTTTTCGAAGGGCTTCCGAAGGAGATAGAAGAGTCTGCGGAGATTGACGGATGTAACGCATTCCAGGTTTTTTGGTACATAGTGATGCCCATGGCCCGCCCGGCTATTGCAACGCTTGTAATAATGTCATTTTTAGGTATATGGGATGACTACTTCTGGCCTTCTCTGATTTTACAGTCGAAACACAATTGGACTTTGCCCATAGGAATCATGGCTTTGAAAGGTCAACATACAGTGAGGTGGAATCTCATCTTTGCTGGAACCATGATAGCAGTGACGCCTGTGCTTATCATCTATTTCTTGCTTCAAAAGTACTTCGTAAAGGCGGTAGCAGAAGGAGGGTTAAAGCTTTGAGAGTTCTTGCCACAGCGCTATTAATCGTTTTTCTTTTAGAAGGAGGTATCGGCATGCAGGTGGCGTTCGACAAAGCCTATTATCATCCTGGAGATGTCATGGTATTGCGTATAGAAACCCCCGTGGGAAACTCGTTTAAAATTAGGGTTTCCAAGTTGACAGAACGAATTCTGGAAATAACCACGATGAAGAAGAAAGTCGAAGTTCCCATTCCACGCGACGCATTTGGAGGCTACGGTGTTGACGTCAAAGCGTTAGATGAATCTGGTCATGTTATTGATGAAACTCATAAAGGTATCACAATTGCAAAGAATTGGTTCGATCTCCCTGTTTACGGATATCTCACAGATTTTGGACCGAAACGGTATGATGTTGACAAAACACTTGATTGGTTGGCACAATATCATGTCAATGCTCTTCAGTATTACGATTGGATGTACGATTACCACAAGCTTGTGTATGAAAAAGGTGACCTGTACAAAGACGCATGGTGGCGGAAAAGGTACATTTCTAACAAGGTTTTGAAAAGATTGATAAATGTCGCTCGTTATAGAAATATTGCTTCTATGGCATATGTATCCATTTACGGCGCACGATGGAATGTGGCAGTTGAACATCCAGATTGGGCTATCTACACGCGCGACGGTGACAAAATCAAATTCTTGGATCTCTCAGGTAAACTTTACATAATGAACACTTACAAAAACAGTGGTTGGACAAAGCTACTGTATGAAGAATGCAAAAAGGTTATCGAATTTGGCTTCGATGGAATTCATCTTGATCAATATGGTTACCCAAAAGATGGAGATGCTCTCGCCTTAGAAGGAGAAGTTTACGAGCCTTATAAAACGTCAAAGGGTTTCGAGGAGTTCGTAAATGGATTGAAGGAGTTTCTCAAAAAGCCTTTGATTTTCAACTACGTGGACAATTGGCCGTCCGAGCTTCAAAGCAGTCTTAAAACCGAGGTCGTTTACATAGAACCGTGGGAATGCTGTCCAACTTTAAAAGAACTCTCTCAAGTGACACGCGAAGCTCGAAAAAGAAGTGGTGGAAAAACACCGATCATCGCCGGGTACATTAATCATAACTTTACGGAATCTATTCTTTTGAGTGACGCGACTATTTTTTCATCTGCCGGTCAAAGGCTCGAACTGGGAGAATACAGAAGACTTTTGACCGGACCTTACTTTCCCAATGACTATGGTATTGTTGATGAGAAGTTGGCGGTGCATTTGCTCAGTTACTACGATTTCTTTGCACGCTACAGGGATCTTTTTGAAGGTGAATTCAAATTGATTGAAAATGCTTGTGAAATAGTTGAGAATGCAACCGCAGAACCGGAAGCCGATAAAATTTGGCTTTCGTTCTTGGATACAGGGAAGGCCTGCTTGGTGAATTTAGTTAATTATGTTGGTGTCAAGCAATTAAATTGGAAAAGATCTCTAACTTGCCCAAAAGAATTAACGGACGTCGACCTTGTAATTCCCTTTGAGTTGATATCTTTTAACAATCCCCGTTTTTATTTTGCTTCGGCTGATGGACAAATTGAACCAAAAGAGATACCAGTTAAAATTTTACACAACGGGTATAATGTAACAGTCCCTTATCTTCATTACTGGAGTTCTATCTTAGTTGTCCCAGCTAAAAAGGAGGAATGAATCATGGAATACCCCTGGTGGAAAGGTGCGGTAATCTATCAGATCTATCCAAGAAGCTTCTACGACTCCAGCGGTGACGGTATTGGTGATTTGAAGGGGATTGCGGAAAAGCTGGATTACATTCAGTGGTTGGGAGTGGATGCCATATGGCTTTCTCCCATTTTCAAGTCCCCAATGGTGGACTTCGGTTACGACGTCAGCGATTACAGGGATATAGATCCCATCTTCGGTACCATGGAGGATTTTGAGCTTCTTCTTGAAGAGGCTCACAGGCGCGGCATAAGGGTGATACTCGATCAGGTGTACAATCATACTTCTGATCAGCATCCCTGGTTTTTAGAGTCAAAGAGTTCAAGGACGAATCCGAAAGCGGATTGGTATATCTGGGTGGATGGAAAACCTGGGAAGCCTCCTAACAACTGGCAATCTTTCTTTGGTAGCTCCGCTTGGCAGTGGTGCGAAGAGAGGAAACAGTACTACTTGCATCTTTTCACAAAAGAACAGCCTGATCTCAACTGGCGTAACCCACAGGTGAAAGAAGTTGTCCTCGACACGATAGATTTCTGGTTAAAGAAAGGTGTGGATGGATTTCGGTTCGACGTGGTTAACATGTTCTATAAAGATGCCAGGTTGAGAGACAATCCCATAGGAGAAGGCGGATGGCAGCACAACATCTTCAACATCGACAGACCAGAGACCCTTCTCGCTGTTGAAGATATTCAAGAGCTTGTTGAGAAATACCCTGAAAGGCTAACTATAGGCGAAGTCGCTTCACCGAGTGGTTTGTATGCTTACCTGGAATATACAAAGCCTGGAAGGTTGAACCTCGCGTTCAACTTTGAGTTTATGAACGTTCCGAATTTTTCGGCTTCCGCTTTCATGAAGGTCGTTGAGCAAACCGAAAGCCTTTTTAGGGGCGTCAGCTGGCCGTGTTACGTTCTGGGCAATCACGATACCAGGCGGTTGAGATCGCGCTATTCGCTTGAGGATTCGATTGAAGGTTGCAAGGTCCTGGCTACGCTACTTTTAACTCTGAGAGGGACTGCATTTATCTACTACGGGGAAGAAATTGGTATGGAGGAGGCGGTTATACCTTACGAGGAAATACAGGACCCTGAAGGCAAGAACCTCTGGCCGGACAAGCCGGGAAGAGATGGATGCAGAACGCCAATGCAATGGGATGATTCAGAATATGGAGGCTTTTCCAGTGTGAAGCCGTGGCTTCCGGTCAACAAGAACAAAGTGGAAGTCAACGTGAAGAAAGAAATGAACCAGCATGATTCTTTATTGAACCACTACAGATCGTTGATAAAGTTTAGAAAATCAAATCCTGTTTTGAAATGGGGAAAGTTAAAGCTTCTTAATTCATCTGACGAAGTGTTATCGTATATGCGTTTATATGGTGATGAAAAGATTCTGGTCGTTTTAAACTTCTCAGAAAGAGAGATAAACGCGGGTTTAGAACTGCTCGAAAATGCACGGGTGGTTCACAGCAATGTCAGGAACTCAGGAGAAGTTCATTCGATTGATAAGCTGAAGCTTTTTCCTTATGAAGCCACGTTGTTTGAATTCTTCTGATCGTTCGCTGTGGTCCATCTGGTTTCACTTCTGTACTGGGTGGAGACAAGGATACCAGCAGCGATGATCAACGCTCCTCCGGATATTGTGGAGATTGATGGTATTTGACCGAAAACGATCCACGCAAGAAAAGTGGCAAAAACCGGGTCGAGGTAAGAGAGAACCGAAGCGACTCTCATGGGTAGTTTCCCCAGAACGGTGAACCAGATCACAAGAGCCGTTCCAGTATGAACCACACCCACTATTGTTACGTTGAAAAGCGCATTTAAACTGAGTTCGTAGCTACCAAAGGCGAATGGCAGTAGCACTAATGTGGATACGATAAGCTGCTGGGTTACCAGAACCTCCGATTTCAGCTTTTCGCCCACCGCTTTTCCGCAGACTGCGAGAGAGCCGTAGGAGAGAGCTGCAAGTACGCCGAATATCACGCCCGGTAGATCGTTTTCAATACTCGAACTGGCGAAGATCAATATAATGCCAGTGAAAGCCAGCAGTACGGGAATCCATGTGATGGGCTTCATTTTTTCCTTCAATAAAAGCCACGAAAGCAGAACGGCGAACACAGGTCCAAAGTAGTATAGAAGAACCGCGGTCGATATATCAATCCTTGAAACGGCTTCAAAGAAGAACACCCAGTTAAGCGAGAGAAAAATACCGGACAGGAAAGAAAGCCCCGTGAATTTGAAGACTTTTCTGCCGCGCTTTTTTAGCGCATACGCTAAGACGAAGGGAAGTGCTATCGCTACCCGGTAAAAGACGAAGACAGGTGAAGGGAGCCCGCTCCAAATGGAAAAGAGTGTAACCGATCCCCATATCAAAGCAACCAGAACCATTCCCAAAAGCGGTATGAGCATACTCTTACCCCTTTTTAAGGAATTTGGAAAACTATAACATGGGGATGTGATAAAGAAATTGCGATATATTTATCATGTAAAATCGTATTGAGTACCATTAAAGGAGGAGGGTAAAAGATGGCAATCGACATGAAGGGAAAGCACCTGCTGAGTATCAGTGACCTTACTCAGGAAGAGATCTATCAGATTATCGAAACCGCCATGATGCTCAAACTCGATCGTCAAACTGGACGACCTCATGAGCTGCTGAAAGGAAAGACTCTGGGAATGATCTTTCAGAAACCTTCGCTACGTACGAGAGTGGCTTTCGAAGCGGCCATGACACAGCTTGGCGGGCATGGCATCTACCTTGGTCCTGAGGACATCAAGCTGGGTAAGCGCGAAAAAACAGAGGATATAGCCATAGTACTGTCACGAATGGTTGATGTTATCATGGCTCGTGTCTTTGGACATGAGATTGTTGAAGAGCTGGCGCGGTATTCCAAGGTTCCTGTGATCAATGGATTGAGTGATTTCGAACATCCCACCCAGATTCTCGGAGATCTTCTTACCATATACGAGAAGTTCCGGAGACTTGACGGATTGAAGCTCGCATATGTTGGCGATGGAAACAACGTTGCTCACAGCTTGATTTACGGAGCCGCTCTGACGGGGATGTTCATCCATGTGGCGACTCCCAACGGCTATGAACCTGATGAAGGTGTTGTGCGAAAAGCAAGGGAATTTGCGAAAAGCACTGGTGCTGTTGTTGAGATAACGAACGACCCACAGCAGGCGGTGAAGGACGCGGATGTTGTATATACAGACGTGTGGGCCAGCATGGGGCAGGAAGCTGAAGCGGAAGAGAGAAAGAAGGTTTTCCAGCCATATCAGGTTAACATAGAGCTCTTTGAGAAGGCAAAACCGACCGCGGTCTTTATGCACTGTTTACCCGCTCATTACGAAGAAGAAGTCACGCTCGAGGTGGGGCGTCACCCACGAAGCGTCATATTCGATCAGGCAGAGAACAGGATGCACTCCATAAAGGCAATACTGGTACATGTCACGAGGTGAGTTGAATCGAAGACAGTGTCCTGCCTGATTACGGGCCAAATTCTATCTGCGGTTTTGCGAACGGTTTGATTGACTATTTCGGCGGAGAGCCTCTACATAAACCCTTCCCGCTCGGACGTTACATTGACGGTGCCGAGCGGGTTGTGGTTTTTCTGATTGACGGACTGGGAATGATCAACCTCAAGCGTATCGCGAAGAAGCGGGATCTTGGGATTCTTCACAAGGTGGAATGGCTCGAGCTCACTTCTACTTTTCCTTCCACAACCGCCGCGGCGATAACCACACTCATGACTGGCGCTACGCCTGTTGAACATGGAGTTATAGGTTACATCCTTTATTACAAAGAGTTTGGAGTGGTTGCGAAGGCCATCGAAATGACCCCTGTTGGAGGGAAGAGAGATTCACTTTTACAGATGGGCATGCGCCCTGAAAAGTTTTTGCCGGTACCAACCATTTTTCAAAGGCTTACCGAGCTTGGGGTGAAAGCATTCAATGCCACCTATTCACATTTTGTAAACACAGGTTTTAACAGGATGACCGCAGATGGGGCACGACAGAAGGGCTTTCACGGGTTGAGTGATATGTGTAATGTTGTGATCGAAACGTTGAGGAAAGAGACACCGCTTCTTTTCATGATGGTTTACTGGGGTCTGGTAGATACCATGGGGCACAGATACGGTGCTGACGGTGACGTTTACCAGCGTGAGGCCTATTCGGTGTTGAATGTTATAAGTGAGGAGATATATCCTCATCTTCCAGATGGAACAGCTCTCATTGTGGTTTCAGACCATGGGCAAATTCAGACGAGCTGGAAGGAAGAGATATGGTGGTCGCATAAGGATGAGGTTTACGGACTTTTGAAGGTTGTTCCAACAGGAGAGCAGCGCATGATGTACCTTCATGCCAACGACCCTGAAAAATTAAAAGAGTATCTTGAAACGAATTATGGAGATAAGTGTATGATCCTGGATGCCAGAGAAGCTCTTGAGAGCGGGTTACTGGGAACGGGTAAGGTTTATCGGCCTGTTTGGGACAGGGCCGGTGATGTCATTTTGATAGCCACTGGTAGAAATTCATTCAACTTCAAATACACCGGGCAGGAACAGAGCCTTTACGGTCGTCATGGAGGACTTTCCCCAGAAGAGATGCTGGTTCCTTTGATCATCTTGAGAAAGTGAGTGTTTTCTTTTTGAATGCGGTTAGCCTTTTTATCATTTGACGCCCAGAATTCTCAGCAAAAATGGTATCGCAACCATAAAACCGGTGATCCAGGTCCATCCCTTAGCTTTTTCATAAATGTGAAAAAGCAGAATAAACAGCAGGTATCCCAGAATTATTCGATAGATCCAATGGAGTATCATCTTTTTAAACTCCTTTCTATCCCCTTTTATCCAGAATGTAGAGTATCAGGAAAAAAAGTGCGTAACCACCAAAGAAAACAGGATAAAACCACATGCTTTCGATAAATTTTCCTACAGATGCGGCGTTTACGATTATGAGTGATCCTGCTATCATTGTGATAATGAGACTTGGAAGGGAGGCGGCCCAGATGCGAAAGTAGCGCTTTTCCTCCACAACGTACGCAGCAAATATACCGGCCAGAGCTGTTGGTGGAACCATATCGCCCAGACCAGCCAGAAGCGAGATCGCCGATGCAACAACTATGTCGTTTTTTCCAAGAAGCGTCAGGAGAAAGGGTATCCCAAGTACTGATGCCGAACCAAAAGAAGAGACAGCTCCGAATAAAGGTACTCCTATAGCCACTCCTATAAGACTCCAACTATCAGGAAGGCTACTCAAACTGTTTACGATGAACCCTCTAACACCTGTAAAGGTCATCGCTTGCAGGAACATACCAACCCCGACAAGTATGGAAAGGATGTTCAGAGATTCGCTTATGGCTTTTTTGGATATGTCGATAAAATTCTTTTTTGAGATCAGGCTAGCCAACAATGATGAGAGGATAAAGATCAACGGTAAACCAATGGAGAGAAAATTGTCAAACACCATCAAAGCCAGCAGTGTAAAAACCGGTAAGTAAAGCAAAATTCCTTTCTGATCAGGTGTTGGAACGTTACTATTCATATCATCCACAGCACTGTTTTTTTTCTTTCTTCCCAAAAGCAAAACGGTTATCGTTGCAAGGGGAAAACTCATCAAAGACAATGGTTTATAAAATCCAATATAGGGCATGTCCACCCCCTGTCCGATGATCATCACAGGCAGGTTAACAGGGGGTGCGAGCATCCCAAATATGGCGCTCATCGCGATTATGGCTCCGGCCTGAGTTTTGTTCAACCCCGTTCTTTTCAGTACAGGAAAAGCAATGGCACCAGTTGTAAGCACCGCGGCTGTTGACGATCCGGTTATCATTCCCGCAAACATTATGAAGAAACTCATCAGTACCAGAAGGACAAGTCTGTAATTCTTAAGGTTGCGGTAGATCGTATTTGCAAGATGAGTCAAAAAGCCAGATTCTTTTATGCTTTCCATGAAGATCATGGCACTTGCTATGACAAGCATAGCATCGAGAAAGACGAAGCTACCTTCTATCAGATGGCGGATTGGAAGGTATTCTCCAGCAGATATAAAGCCTCCCAATGCGGCAAGCATGAGAGCAATAGAAATGGGCACCTTCAGCGCAGAGAGAAGTATGAAACTGCATAGCATTACTAGGAAATAGAAAAGCTCGGGGAATATCGTACTCATTGAAGCGGCTCCTTTCAGTTCATGAAGTTTACCACATCTTTCTCCATGATTTCCTGGAAAGATGGTAGACCTTCTACCAAGAGCTCTTCTCCTGTGTACATGTTGTACGCTTCAATCAGGCACCGAATCAGTTCCAGTTGCATACCTACTCTGAGTTTCAAAGGATATTTTGGATCGTTGATCACATCAGGTTTTTCTCTCCATCTGTCCTGACCAGGATTGGGTGTTTCGGATAAGAAAGAAAGGGAACCGGTAGCATTATAAATTTCGAGATGACTCAAACCTCTGAACTCCGGGTTGGATTCTTCGAGATTGAATGAAATATCCTGCTCTTCAAGCATCAAAAGAGCCATGGCGCCTATTTCTAAAGCTGCTGGATTGCACACGAGTGTGTAAGCCAGACGGCTTCCTTTCTTTACTTGTCCAGATTCGTCTGTGTACTCTTCGGGAGTACCACTCTCGTGCATATCAAGGTTGAAGTCTACATTTTCCGCCTTTATAAGCTGGATGATGGCGTAAGCAAGTTGCTGGGTAGGATTCCCGTCGGGCAATCCAGGATACTGTCGATTCAAATTACGCGCTTCTGATCCATCTTCAAGTTCAAACCCTGAAGGATGGACGAATTTCTCAGGGTCCGGAATTCCCTGATCAGCAGGATCAGTTCTTCTGTCCCCATATACAAGATATCGGGGACCTGAACGGGAGTTGATAGGCAGAAAATGGGGTACTTTACCAGATGCATCAGGAATCGATGCGGCGCTTTTATTGGCGTACGGGATCACAATAACCCTACCTTTTTTTACCACCGCGTTTTCCACAAAGATAGTAGCCGCCACAATACCTGCGATCTCTCGCGCATGTGTCCCTCCCATCAAGAGGAAAGTAGGGCCTTCCACACCGCTGTCCATGTAAAATACCGGAGTATCAAGATTTGTTCCTTTCAAAGGAGGAAAGTAATCTGAAAGCCATCCTATATCGGTAACACCGTAGCCTGGTCTTACATCAGGTTGGAAAAATGCGGCGAAATGTACAGCTGCGAAAAGAATTGTTACAAGCAAAAACATTCTTTTCAATCTTTGTCACCTCTCCTGAAAGAATACAAGAAACATGGGGGTGATTTTTCACCCCCATGACATTAAAATTCAGTAGATAAAATACTGTTGTATGATGCCTTTCAAGTCGGAAGTTTTTTCAAAATAAACAATGGGTACTTTAAGGTTTTCGGAGAGTGTTTTGAATTTACCATCCTTATCGCTATCTGTTTTAACGAGGAATATAGATGCGTACGGTGCCAGAGCGTCAAGAATCCTGTCAGACATGGGTCCTCTTCTTGTCCCGCCTTCCAGATGACAGATGACCACAGGTATCTTATTTGCTTTAGCTTTTTCAGCAAGTGCGATTACCCGTTTCACTTCTTCTTCGATGTCGATACCGGCAGCTCCAAGCCCTTTGCTACTTGCACCTACGACAAGAACAAGCGTTTTGTACTTTGTTGGATCGAAATCCTCGGCTTTAAGGAGTTTTTCAAACTGATGGGGAAGTTTGGCCATCTTCGCTACCACGCTGAATTGGAGAGCTCCCGGCGATTGACCGGCCGAAACGATCAGCACAGGAGCTTCGAGAACAGGAAGCTGTGTCGGAGTGGAATCAGCAAACAGCAGATTGCCGAGAATCAGAAGAACTACCATCAAAAGCGGTATAGTCTTTTTCATAGCAACCTCACCTCATTTTTCCGGACACGCGGCAGCCCCGTTTCTTCTGATTGAACCAACGCCGATCATTGTACCATCGTCTTCAACCGCTACGATATTGGGACCTCCAAAGAAGAGATCCGGGTATTCGTAAAGTTTTACTTTATGGCCAAGGACTTCTTCAAGGAATCTAACAGTATTTTCTGGAAAGCCCTTTTCCATTCTCAAGTCTTTGTAGGACGCATAACCCACAAATTTCGGGGCTTTAACTGCTTCCTCGGGGCTCAATCCGAAATCAATGAGATCCACTACAAGCTGGGTAATTGTGGAAATTATTCGACCACCGCCCGGTGTTCCCAGAACGTATTTGACTTTTCCGTCTTTTTCAATGATAGTTGGACAGATGGTCGTACGGGGGCGCTTTCCGGGTTCCAGATTTATCACGTCCCCTTCCCTATATGTGGATGCGAAGTTACCGATTTCATTGTTGAGGAAGAATCCGTCCACGTACATGGAAGTACCAAAGAAACTTGAAAGGGTCTGTGTCCAGGCGACTGCATTACCGTATCTGTCTACTACGGAAAAGTGTGTTGTGGAGTGGAATTCGTAACTATCCATCGGGTCGGAAGAAGAAACCTTGGCACCTTTAAGCAGAACTTCTTCATAAGTCTTGCCTTCGACAAATTCATAGGCATTTCCGGCATGATCGAAGTAAGTGTTTGGATCAAGGGCTTTGCTCAAATTCAGTTCCATGAGTCTTGTCTTGGCATATTCTTTACTTATGAAACCTTCTGTCGGCAAATCAAAGAAAGCGGGATCGGATATGTAAAGCCTTCTGTCAACATCTTCGAGAACAAGGACCTGTTGAATGATGTGCACCGCTAAAGGATCGTCCCAGGAAAAAGCAGAAAGGTTGAAGTTTTCAAGGATGTTCAAAATGGCGAGCAACTGTGGTCCTGATACAGGAGGATGGGGAACATAAAGATCGTATCCCCTGTAAGTGCCGTGAAGCGCTTCCCTGACGATGGCTTTGTAGTTTTCAAGATCGGATTTTCTCATAAAGCCGTCGTGTTCCAGCATAAACTTTTCGATATCTTCCGCGATTTTCTCCTTGTAAAAAGCATCTGGACCCTCTTTGGCAATGAGCTCAAGAGTATCGGCAAGGGTTGGATTGGTGAAAACATCGCCGGGCTCCCATGCAAGCATGCCATCTTTTAGAAATTCGGGAGCGTTTTCAAGAAGCCTTTCATAGTTGTCTGAAACGATACCAGCGAATGTTTCGTTGACTACGAGCCCATTGCGGGCAAGATCTATAGAAGGCTTTATAAGCTCTGCCCAGGGCATTCTGGCTCCAAGTTTCCATACTTCCGCGGCTCCCGCGACGACACCGGGGACACATGCTCCCTTCGCGGTGTAATTTATGCTCGATAGTTTCCCTTCTATCTTGTCGTAGCTGGCAAGCCCAGGAGCCACACTCTTAAAGTCCACAGCGTATCTTTCCCCATTGGCCAGTCTAACTATAGCGTATCCTTCGCCACCAATTCCGGATGCATATGGTTCGGCTACGCCCAGCGCGAAACTCACAGCAATGGCAGCGTCGAGAGCATTTCCACCTCTTTCAAGGATTTCGGCGCCAATGCGCGCAGCATATTCGTTGGCAGCAGCTACCATACCGTACTTTGAGGTAACGACGCTACCACTGACAACAGCCAGTACCGTTGTCAGTGTTAGAACACTCACAAACAAAAAGGCGAGAAATCTTTTCACCAGAACCACCTCCTTTAGAAGTTGTTGAAATTATAACAGGAAAGATCAGGATCGACGTTCAATCTCCACTTCGTTGCAAGCTCTGTAACATTCAGCAGGTTTATTACCCCGCAGTCATTTTCCAGAGCGTAACCAATTAGACCGAAATGTTCGAATTCACAGTTTGGAGGTAACTTTTGTATGAGACCACTGTGGAGAAGGTGCGCCCCGCCTCCTGTGTTCGTATGGTTGCCTCCTATGTTTATCAACACCGCTGGTTTGATTCTGTCAAAGTATTCTTTTTTCTTTTGAAGCATTTCATCGTAACTTTCAGCGGTTATCAATCGATATCCATTTCTGATAGCCGAATCTTCGCACAGCTTCCTACCTTCCGAATCGAGAAAGATCCCTATATCTTCACTGCCTCCGTAAGTCAGGAATTCTGTGCGTGTATGGATCACACCGTGAGTGTAAATGAGGTTTTCTATGTCCGGCCAGAGCCACTGAGGATCCGTTGCGCCGAAGGTGGACGAACCAATGGAACTCATGAGATGAACGTCCAGTTTCAGAGTTTCAGCAGCTATCACAGTCATGATGTTCAAGGCTGGAAAAGAAGCCGAGGCAGCTATCAGCACGCTGTCTCCTTCTTTTATGTTATTGGAAAGCAGAAGGTCTATAATCACATAAACGAATTCGGGATTGATCGAGGCTCTTTTTGAGATTAATGAGCCCATGGTTGTTACCACTGGAGAAAACTCAGGACCTATCCAGCCGGTTTTAAAAGGGTCGAGGGTGGGATCTACATGTTCTTTTCGGACGTTGCTCAGTAGTTTTGTTGCGTTCAGGAATCTTTCCTGGGCTTGTGGATAAAGCATTTTCAATGCCTTCAACCTCGGATTCTCTCCTTCTCTCACAAGCAGATATCCAGCGAGAGCGATCAAAAAAACAATTAGAAGCATTCTTGTGCTCAACTGTTTCAAAACATCAGCTCCCTGAGTATCGCTATGAAAAGAGTAACTGTCCCTACCGAAAGCAATGTTTTCAAGATACCCTGTCTTTCGAAGTCTCTTGCAATAAGACCTGGAACCAGCCCTCCGACTATAAACAGGGCAGGGATTTCAGGGTAGAAGTTAGCAAATAACAACTCCATTGCTGTTTTTACTGTCACACCAACCATCAGGGTAAAAACGAAAAGCCTGCGTCCGTAAAGAATAAAAAATCGGTGAGCCGTCTTCACAATGCCGAATGTAACCAGGGCGTATAAGATAATGGGAATCATCCTCAAAGGTTGCTCAACATAAAAAGACAGATAAACCGGAGAGACTATCCCGCCGGCCGAAAGACCCGTAAACCATGAAAAAAGCAACGAGATGAAAAGCCCCACACTGAAAAAAGCGCTGTTCATATATTTACAACCTTCTTTTGTTTTTTTGATCTTGTTCTTTCAATCCAATCTTCAAGACCCTTGATGTTGCCGAATCCGAAAATGATGTCTGAAGACGTGGTTAGGGTGGTGATTTTCTCGATAGATCGCACGGTTTTTACATTTGGGTGTACTTTCAGAACCGCGCGATGGCACCACCTGTAGCTGAAAATCTCGCAGAAGCTGTATCGTTCCATCAATTCAATCATTTGAAGCGTTCTGAAAGGCCTATCCGGTCGCAAGTTGATAAAACCCACGAGCCTTCTTCCAGGATGATCTTCGATAGTTTTTTTCAAAAGCTTTTCGGTGCTTGCAAGATCGTTAGCAGCAAATGCACTGGCGAGAATAGCACCGTTTGAAAGCTCGAGATACTCGAAATGTCCCACGTCGTGCTCCATGGCCGGAATGATTTCGAGGATATGCAATAATTGCTCTTCCAGGATGCCCATGCTGTTTACAACTTCAAAGGCGAGAGCAAGGTTCTCCGCAAAAACACCCAGCCGGGAAGCGTGAAGTATAAGTATCTTG
>DPRG01000004.1 GCA_003538775.1 Thermotogae bacterium | reverse complement strand
GCGCTTCGCAAGACTTAGAAGCCAAGATGTGTGATGAGGGTAGAAAAGCAAGAGGTTCCAGACTCGTTAATCAGATCGTTTCAATAAAGTACTGAAACAAGGAGTAATCTCCGAGTGAGTCGTTGTTTTGCGGATGCGAGAGGATACAAGCGGGTGCGATATATAAGATTAGAAAAAGATTAGAGGATAAGTTTTTGCATTTATCGTTGGAAAAATTGAACATGTTCCTGCTTCTTGATTTTTCGAACACGCTCAGTCCCGAGAGTGTGTTCGAAAAAAGGGCCCTCCTTCCAGTTATAATGTTTGAGATAACACCAACAAAAGAAAGGAGGGCCCCTTGCATGAAGAAAAAACTCTCACTGAAAAGATTATCCATAGACATGGTTAAGAAATTGTTGCAACTCATCGAAGATGAGCTGGAAGAATCTTCCAGAAAGAAAAAACGCGGAAGGTCAAGGGGATACTCCGAGTCTTTATGCTGAACATGAATATTTTGAGAAGCTGTTTTGGAACGTTCTTGAAATCCCTGGCGTGGAGGATGCGCTTGAAAAAGAGGTGGGAGTGTTGTATAATAACTACAGCCTGGGTGCGTAGCTCAGCGGGAGAGCGCTTCCTTCACACGGAAGAGGTCGCAGGTTCAATCCCTGCCGCACCCACCAGAGCGGGCAACAAGCCCGCTTTTATCATTCAAAACCTCGATGAGAGGGAGGTTTATCCTTGAGGAAAACGCTTCTTCTCATTTTTGTGGTGTTTTTGACCACCTTTACCTTAGCGATGCCCCCTCATTATTCATTGCAAGATAGGGTGATCCCCCCACATCTTCCGGAGCACGATATAACGCCACGCCTTGGAATCACCTTCGATCCGACAACTAAAACCCTGTACCTTTTGAGAGCGCCAAAAGCACCGGTATCTGGAAGTGTAAGAGGTGTGGCGCTGCTTATAGACTTCAGTGATAAACCTCATCAGGTGGAGACTGATTTTTTCAATGACCTTTTCAACGGTTTTGGAATAGACTGGGCAGGAAAGTACCAGGGAAATACCAACTCTGGAAGCGTTAGGGAATTTTTCTTATGGTCGTCTGGAGGAACGCTGGATCTCACATTCGATGTGTATGGATGGTATCGCGCTCCTAAAGCTTATTCTGAATATGTTTTCGATGACTATGGTTTATGGAAGATATCCGAATTGGTATCAGATGCCATAAAAGCCGCGGATCCTTACGTGGACTTCTCGCGTTATGATTCAAATGGCGATGGCGTAGTGGATTACTTCCTGCTGATCCATGCTGGCTCTGGTGCGGAATACACTGGCTCTTCAGATGACATCTGGAGCCACCAGGGATGGGTAAGTGTTTCTACAGATGATGGAGTGGAAATCAATAAATACGTCACAGCACCCGAGCTTTGGGAAAAACCCGAAGACATGACCATAGGAGTTTACTGCCATGAGATCGGCCATCTCTTTGGGCTTCCAGATTTCTACGATACAGATGGATCCTCATATGGACTCGGCTACTGGTCGTTGATGGCTTATGGTGCCTGGTCCGGAAAGGATGGAATGGGAGGCAGCCCTTCCGGGCTGGATGCGTGGTCGAAGGTATTCCTTGGATGGGCAGAACCTCTTGTTGCAGGGCACCATAGCCGCTTTGATTTAGCTCCTTTCAATGAAGTGGTGATGGTTTTCAAAAATGCAGATGATACCCTGAAAGAGTACTTTTTGGTCGAGTATCGAAAAAAAGAGAGCTTTGACGAGTATCTTCCGGGAGAAGGGATACTCATCTACCATGTGGACGACGATAAAGGAAGCAACAATCAGGAATGGTACCCGGGCCTTGATCCCACAAATCATTACAGAGTTGCTCTTGAACAGAGCGATGGTCGATGGGATCTTGAGCATAAAGCCAATCCTGGGGACGAAACGGATGTGTGGAAAATCGGTTCAAGATTTACGCCTGATTCCACCCCCAGCTCTAATTATTATCTGGAGAGGACCAGGATTTATGTTGAAGTAGAAGAGTTAACGGAAAGGGCGCATTTGAACGTTAGTACTTCTTTGCTTGGAGATTTCACAGGAGATGGTAAAGTCGATGCTAAAGACCTTGCTCTTTTTTCGCTCCACTGGGGCGAGGATGAAAACTCTCCCAACTGGGACCCTTTGTATGATATAGGACCGAGGGAAGGTTTTTCTCTGGCTCCTTACGAAGAGGGCGAGCTCATCATAGAGACTCCCCGGAAGGTGGATGAAGAAGATCTTAAGATCTTGATCCAGCTTTTTGGTCTGGGAGATGAAACGAAATGAAGTGGAGGCATTTTATCCAGCTGGCTTTGATTGTTTTGATGCTTCTCATGGCGTTTTCGGGCTGTATTGAATTCCCAAGGTATTCATCTATTTCTCTCAGCTTTCTTGGAAAAACTCTGGTGGAAACGGAAGTTAGGATAAACGGAGAGTCTTATATTATTCCATCTGATGGGGTTTTAAAGCTTAAACTGACTGAGCCGGCCAGTGTAAGCATCGAAGGGGTAGTGTGGAAAGAAAAGAACTTTCTTTTAGCACCAGGTGATTCCGAGAGAGTGGATCTGGAACCCGAAGATGCCCCAAGGGCATGGGTGGTGAGGTATGTAGACGATCCGGAGGGAGCGGTTCTTATCATCACGCAACCCTCTTTCATACAGGCGCTGGAAGTGATTATGGATGGCGAAGCCGACACTTCGGTCACTATGGAATCTTCCTACACCATAGAAGCTTCTTACACACTGTTTACCAATGGCAGGTTTGTAGGCTGGGCTAAGTTTTCGGCGATCGAAGATCCCATCCTTGAACTGCTTCTTCCTGCTTCTGTTCAAGACATGAAGCCGCTGAAGGTTTCGGTAGTTGGAATCAATTCGGGAGAACCAGAAGAACTCTATACTTATCCCCATTAACCTCAAAAGTTGACCGTGTTGCTTTCTCTTACAACAACCTTGGTTAATATCGCGTGATCAAGCGCAGCGTCTGGCAGGCATTTTAGAAGCGATGGAGATTGTGATTTATTCCGTATGATAGCGCTCTGTATGCTAAAATTAGAATACCTTTGATTGACAATAATGTGCAATGGTGGAGGTGAAGAAAATGGTCTTCAGGCGCTTCACAACATTTGTTTTGCTTCTTTTGACTGTTGGTCTTGTTTTTTGCGTAACCCCCTGGGAGGAGTTCTGGAGCTACAATTCTTCTCACGACGGTCAGGGGATGCTGACGTTGATATCGAAGTTGGAGAATTCCGGTGTGGAAACGCTGAATGCTACGGACACAGCGATTCTCGCGTACGCTTACACGGAATATGCAAACTGGGGTCTTCCCCCTGATGATCCAGAAAAGGAAAGGCTTTACGAAAAAGCCCTTGAGTACGCTGATAGGGCTATTGATAAGGATGAGAATAACGCCTTCGCTCATTATGTAAAGGGCGCGACCATTGGAAGGCTCGCACAGTACAAAGGTATTATCCAGAGCCTTTTCATGCTGGATGACTTCGACCGTCACATACTGAAGGCCATAGAACTGGATCCGAATAACTTCTTAGCCTATGTGGCCATGGGTATGCGTTACAGGGATACTCCATGGCCGTTCAGGAGTTACAGGAAAGCGGAGAGTTATTTGAAAAAGGCCATTGAGATAGAACCGAGGTATGTAAACGCTTATTATGAACTGGCAGTGCTTTACGAGCTTATGAAGCGTTACGATGAGGCCCGCCAGCTGTATGAGAAAATTCTCGAAATAGAACCTCATCCTTTCTTCGTTGCACAGGCGATGGAAACAAAAGAAATCGCTGAGAAGTGGCTGGAAGAGCATAAATGAAGTTTTATACGATCGATCTGCTGAAACAGACAGAAAGGGTGGAATCGGATTCACGTAACCTTGAGGTAGTGTGTCGTCGGATGATTCTCTCACAGGACGGCGATAAACTTTTCTTAGAGAGACCCTGGGTGGACATAGGCGCTCACGATCATTATGGGGAATACGCGAGAATCGTGTACGTTGCCAATCCGCCTTTAAAGATAACGCGGTGGTTTGGTCGCAGGGCTGTTGAACGTGACACGCTTTTTTATATTGATTTGTGCAAGATTTTAAGATGGTCTACTTCAGAAATCCGGCTTCTGGATATAGAGGTCGATTTTACTGTGTCGAGATCCGGAATAATCAAGCTTCTGGATATTGATGAGCTTGTCGAGTCCTACAGGGACGGACGCATCACTTTAGAGGACTTTTCGCAAACCCTTATACATCTTGAAGAGCTTGTCAACAGCTTCTTTGAAGATCTTCAAGGCACATTGAAACGTCTGATGAACCCCTTCTGGGAGATGATGGTCGGCTTTGAATGAACGGGAGATCTTTTCGAGGATGATTCTTCGTCACGTGGGCGATCCGGTTATAGCCCGGGCGTTTGCTGAGGTACCAAGAGAAAGGTTTCTTCTTCATCCTGCTCCTTTGTGGCAGGTATATTCAGATGAAGTTGTTGTCACTTACAGAAAAATGGGGGTGATAAGCACTTCAAGTCAACCCACTTTGATGGCGCAGTATATGCTCTGGGCTTGTTTGGCGGAAGATTCCAGGGTTTTAGAGATAGGAAGTGGCACAGGGTATAACGCCGCTGTCATGTCTCGGGTTTGCAGGCGCGGGTATGTAGTGGGCGTTGAATACAATGGGGATATGGTTGAGTTTGCCAGAAGCGTGGTCAGAGATCTGGGGTATGATAACGTTGAGTATTTTGAGGGTGATGGTTTTTACGGTTATTCACAGAAAGCTCCTTACACCGCCATAATCGCCACAGTAGCGGTAACCGAGATCCCCATTTACTGGTTTGAACAATTGAAGGACGGTGGTCGTATCGTGGCTCCTATCAATTTGAAAACAATCTATTCAGATCCAACGGTCGTTCTGGAAAAGAGAGGGAAGAATCTTGTGGGACGTTTCGTAACTGATACACGTTTCATACCGGCTCGTGGAGCTTTTGAGGAAAGGTACGCCCGACGTTATGAAAGGTTGAAAGAGTTGCTGGACCTGGAGGAAACGGGTGTACTAAAACTCAAAATTCCCAAAACCGTGCTCGAATTTGCTTCTCAAAAACTGTGGGTGGACAGTGCCGTGTACTTTGTTGGGAATGAAGGCTACGCGAAACTGGAAGGTTTCAACTGGCGTGTCTTTGGTGATGTGGAAAAAGAGCTCAAAAGTTACGAAAGCGATTGGCTCGACCATGGGGACGGAGACCTTTTTGAGACGGTTTTTAGACTTATGCCATTTGAAGGTTCTATGGTAGGGAGTTTCGATTGATTATGGAAGCGATTGAGAGTTTTCTGGAGACGAAGTTTCTGGCGTGGTTACTCGCTTCCGCCAGAATTGCCGGCATTTTCACTTCTGCGCCTGTTTTGTCTGCTCAGGCTGTACCGCTGAACATTCGTTTACTGAGTTTTCTTGCACTATCTTATCTGAGCTTGCCGGCTATAAAGGATGTAGTGTGGTTGAACACGTCGATCTGGGATGTGGTGCTTTGGAGTATGAGTAATTTCTTGCTGGGGGTCTTCGTCGGAACCGTCGCGTCACTCGCCCTCTACGCTGCGATGTACGCCGGAGAAATTTTTGGAATACAGATGGGGTTTGCTCTTGCCCAGGTTTTCGATCCGGAGATGAGAGAAGAAACCCCTATACTTGGACAGCTTTCTTTGTTGCTGGCAACTTACGTTTTCATTGCTTTGAAAGGACATATGATGCTTTACAAAACGTTGCTGTTCAGCTATGAAAAGATTCCTGTGACCGCATCTGTGAATTTCTCAGAGCTCGCCAACGAGATGCTCAGACGGGTGGGAGATGTCTTTCTCCTTGGTGTACAGTTTGGTCTTCCGATGATCGCTTTTATGCTGTTGATATCGTTAACCCTCGGTGTCATATCTCGATTGATACCTCAAATGAACGTCTTCATAATAGGATTACCTGTGAAGACCCTTCTTGGTATACTCATCTTTGCAGGGTTGATATGGGTATGGGCGGATGCTTATGGGGAGGTGCTGATGAAATTCATACTGGATCTGGATCATCTGATAAATACCCTGTCTCCATGAGAGAGGATTATAGGATAGATCTTCAGCTTTTTGCCGACCCTGATAGAACTGAGCCGGCGACTCCTCGAAGAAGGCGGAGAGCCCGTGAAGAAGGTAATGTTCCTCAATCCCGAGAGCTCGGTTCTTCGATAACCTTTCTGATAGTTTCTTCTACGTTGTTTTTGTTGTTGCCCGCTCTCACCAGCAGTTTAAAGACGACTGTGAGCGAATTCCTTAGCGTTCCAGGTCATATGCTCCGGGACTTTCCGGATCTATGGACTTACCTGGGAAACGTGCGTAGTACGCTTCTTTTTGCCTTCGCTTTACTTTTCGCAGCAGCTGTGGGTGGTGTGGTTGTGGGAATGTTGCAGACGCGGTTTCTTTTTGCTCCCAAAGCCCTGAAATTCGATATCAACCGCGTGAATCCTGTTGAAGGGATGAAAAGAATATTTTCCATCCGCTCTGTGATGGAGCTTTTGAAGTCTATCTTAAAAGTCGTTATAGTGGGATACGTGGGCTTCACCGTTTTGAGAAAGGCCTGGAATGTGCTGACCTTTATGCCACAGATGGAAGTGACGGAATCGATGGGGATTATAAAGTCTCTGGGCTTTGAACTGGCTGTGAAGATGGGTATTTTGCTTATAATACTCGGTGTGATAGATTACTTCTACCAGCGCTGGGAATACGAACGAAACATAAGAATGACGAAAAGGGAAGTAAAGGAAGAATACAAGGATATAGAAGGTAGTCCCGAGGTAAAGCGCAAACAACGCGAGAGGATGATACAGCTCATGCGTCAGCGCATGATGCAGGAAGTGCCCAAGGCCGATGTGGTGATAACCAACCCGGTTCACTTTGCTGTGGCGCTCAAGTACGACTCGCAGACCATGGCTGCTCCGCGCGTTGTGGCTAAAGGTAAAGATCTGGTAGCGCAGAGGATAAAACAAATAGCGGAAGAAAATGGGATACCGGTAGTTAGAAATCCCTCACTGGCAAGAATGCTTTTTTACTCTGTTGAGGTAGGTGAGGAAATACCGGAAAGATTCTATCGGGTAGTGGCTGAAGTACTTGCGTATGTTTATTCCATGAGGTGATTCTTTTGTTCAAGTATGTGGATGTGATAGTCGCTTTACTGATAGTAGCCATAGTTCTTCTAATGATCATACCCATTCCAACTATGCTGCTGGACTTTCTGCAGCTCTTGAATATAAGTCTGGCTGTCCTTCTTCTTTTGACGACCATGTACATAAGCAGTGCTCTGGAGCTTTCCTCTTTTCCAACACTGCTTTTGATACTGACGCTTTTTCGGCTGGCCCTCAACGTGACATCCACGCGTCTCATACTCCTTCAGGGGAGAAGCTTTGGAGGACGTGTCATACGGGCGTTTGGTGAGTTCGTGGTTGGAGGAGATTATGTTGTTGGACTCGTCATTTTTCTCATCCTTGTAGTGATTCAGTTTATTGTGATAACGCGTGGTGCGGAAAGAATTGCCGAAGTAGCAGCTCGTTTCACACTGGATGCGATGCCCGGCAAGCAGATGAGTATCGACGCGGATCTAAGCGCGGGGCTGATAACGGAGGAAGAGGCGAAAGAGAAAAGAGCAGAAATAAGAAGAGAAGCCGATTTTTACGGTGCCATGGACGGTGCGAGCCGCTTTGTTCGTGGTGATGCGATTGCGTCTATCGTTATAACCCTGGTGAACATAGTCGGCGGGTTGATAATTGGAATCCTTCGTCAGGGAATGAGCGTAGGAGAGGCAGCGCAGGTTTACACGCTTTTAACGGTGGGAGACGGTCTTGTTGCTCAGATCCCGGCGCTTCTTATTTCCACAGCTTCGGGAATAATCGTCTCTCGGGCCGCGTCGAAGGAAAATCTCGGACGTGATATAACTCGAGAACTTTCAAGAGAGACCAAGGTGGTTCTTCTGACTGGAGGCACTGTTCTGTTTTTAGGGCTTTTCACTCCATTGCCTGCTCTACCCGCGCTCCTTCTTGGAGGAGCCCTGCTGTCACTGGGTTTTCTTGCCATGCGTACATCTCCTAAACCTCCTCCAGCTCCAGCTGGTACGGGTATACGAGAAGAGGCAGGAGCGCCACCGTCAGGGGTTCCCGCTAAAGGACCACCTTTGACAACGCCTGAAGAGGTATCAGAGGTCATTCAATCGGACACTGTAGAAGTAGAGATAGGTTATGGTCTCATACCCCTGGCCGATCCCTCTCAGGGTGGAGACCTTCTTGAACGGGTTACGATGGTTCGAAAACAGCTTGCCTACGAACTCGGCCTTGTTCTGACCCCAATACGCATGCGAGACAGCGTGCTGTTGAAGGCCAACGAATATGTGATAAAGATAAGAGGGGCTGAAGTCGGCAGGTACGAGCTTTTCCCTGATAGGCTTCTTGCCATAAATCCTGGATTTGCACAGGGGCCTTTGCCCGGAATAAAGACAAAGGAACCTTCTTTCGGTTTGGAGGCGTACTGGATAGATGAATCCTACAGGGAGATGGCTACTGAAAAAGGTTTCACGGTTGTTGATGCCGCGACGGTTTTCGCGACGCATCTGGCAGAGGTTATAAGGCGTCACGCTGATGAAACGCTCGAAAGCAGAGAATTTAACCTCCTTCTTGAAGGTTTGAGACGGACACATGAAGAACTTGTGGATGAGGTTATACCAGCACTGTTGAAAAGGCACGAGGTTAGGAAGATCCTTCAAAATCTCCTGAAGGAACGGGTTTCTATCAGAAATCTTCCGCTGATATTTGAGACCCTTGCGGAAAACGCGGAGAAGATTTCCGATCTTGATCTTCTTACAGAGAAGGTGCGTCGGGCTCTTGGTAGACAGATAGTTCAATCGCTTCTTTCCGAAGATGGTAGAATCCATGCGGTGGCACTGGATCCTCAACTGGAGGAAAGGTTCGCCGGTTCGATTCGCGAGGGGGAGGAGCGATACATATCGATCAATCCTGAGATTCTGAGAGAGTTCTTAGAGAAGCTGAACGGCTCTCTGGAAAAGCTAATGAAAAAAGGATTTTTACCGGTGATAGTGACATCGGGGAGTATACGTCTTTATGTATATCGACTTGTGAGTCGTTATATTCCTAATCTTTCAGTGATCGCTTACGAAGAGGTTCCCGACGACATAGTGCTGGTCGTTGAAGACGTGGTGAGGTTGGGATGAGGATAAAACGTTACGTTGGTCGAACTATGAAAGAGGCGCTGAATATGGCGCGCTCTGAACTTGGTGAAGACGTTCTTATTTTGAGTACACGTAAACTGAGAAGAGGAGGATTTTTAGGTTTATTCGGAGGCGAGGTTGTATTCGAGGTTACAGCCGCCGTGGAAGAACATCCAGAGACTCGAACTCCTTTAAAGTCGCCTTCGAGTTCTACAACGCGGTCTTCTGGATACATCAAGCAAAGTACAGATAATGCGGCGAGCCTTTATCAACTACGTGAAATACTCAGTAAGAACGTGAAGCAAGGAGAAAGCTTACAACAGCAAAACAAAGAGAAGAGCTTTGGCGGGAGTGCAGCTACTCCGTCAGAACTTGAAGAGATAAAAAGCATGCTTGGAAATCTTCAGAGACTCGTGTTGAGGAGTAAAGCGAACTATCCTCCACCTTACGATCTTCTCGCCGAGCTTTTGGCATTTCAAGAAATGGAGGAAGATTTCATCGAGGGAATCGTTCGCTCTATGATGATAAGTTGTGGAACTCATTGTGAGATGAACGAGTTTTTCTGGACTCAACTTCTTGAAACCATCGTTTCTTCAGTAAAGACGGATGTTCCACCGCCAAAGGGAAAGATGATGTTTATTGGTCCTACCGGTGTTGGAAAGACGACAACGGTGGCAAAACTCGCAGCCAGATATCACCTGGACATGGGAATAGATTTGATGCTTGTAACTGTAGATACGTTTCGTATAGCAGCAACAGATCAGCTGCGCACTTATGCGGAGCTTATAGGGGTTCCTTTCGCGGTGGCTTACACTCCAAAAGAGCTTTCTTATATACTTAAAGAAGCGGAAAGCCATGATCTCATTCTGATAGATACCGCCGGGAAAAATCCTCACAGCGAGATGCATATAAACGAATTGAAGGCTTTTATGAATGCTGGCAGTATTGATGTTGTTTACCTTGTTTTAAGTGCGGTAACACGGCGCAGAGACCTTTTTGATACCTACCAGAAAATGGGAAAAATAGAAGTTACTCACCTCATCTTCACGAAGCTCGATGAGACAAAGATTTTCGGACCTTTAATAGATCTTTCAAGAATAAGCGGTCTTCCGGTTGCGTACTTTACAAACGGCCAGCGTGTGCCCGATGATGTAAAAGAGGCGGATCCGAGGTTCTTAGCGAACCTTCTGATCGAAGAGGTGAAGTCGAGTGAGAGAAGATCAAGCGACAGGATTGAAAAGAACGGCCATCAAAGGTAATACGGAGATCGTGCTTTGCTCTGGTGGAAAGGGTGGAGTGGGCAAATCTGTATTATCTGCAAACCTCGCGCTCGCACTTGCACAATTTGAAAAGCGGGTGTTGCTTTTTGATGCCGATGTGGGTTTTGCGAATGATGAACTTCTGCTGGGCGTTTCTGTCCCACGCACGCTTAAAGATTATCTTAAAGGTAAAGTGGATCTCGAAGATGTGATCGTGCCAACCAGATATGGAATATGGCTTTTGAGCGGTGGAATGGATGTTGAGGATATTCTCGCCTTCAGTTTTGAATCCAAACACCGCCTCGTGTCAGATTTTCTGAGAGTGGTTTCGAAGATGGATTATGTGGTTGTAGACACACCGGCGGGATTCAGCGAACATCTCAGAGGTTTTTTCGATGCCGCTGACCATATTTTTGTGGTAACGACTCCCGAAGCGACATCGTTGATGAACACCTACACTTACCTCAAATACCTTGTACTCAATGGATTTGAGCCAGAGTATTACCTGGTGGTGAACATGGTTAGAAATATCGAGGAAGGCAAAAAAACCGCCGAACGATTGAAGCAGGTTCTCCAGAGATTCGTAGGGCTTGAGCTTTCGGGAGTGTACATCTTGAGATACGATAATGTGGTCAAAAGTAGTGTCATTACACAAAAACCCTTTGTTTCGGAAAAAGTATCGGGTCAGCCGTACTTTGCCATTATGAGGGCGGCTGCCTCGATAGTCAAGGCTGAATACAAAGAGAGAATAAGCTTCTTTGAAAGAGTCAAGAGGCTTTTTGGGGTGGGTTGATTGTCGCTACAGGAGCTTCAGAGATTTTTGGAGACGGGTGTATCGGCGAAACTCATACACAATGAAAAAAGCTACGATTGCAGAATACTTTCCTTCGATATACGTTCAGGTATCCTCGAAATAGTTTTTGATGTTTCCAACGCTGTACCCGAGGGTGCAGCGGATAATAGTGTTGAAATTATGGTCACAGGAGAATGGTACAGCGTCAGGGTCCCCGCTTATGTGGAGAAGCTGAGTGAACACACATTTGGATACGTGGCGCTTTTGAAGTTGAAAGACAGGATCGTTATATCGAAAAAACGCCGGCATCAGCGGTACCCAACCCTTATGAAAGTTAAAGCTACCTCTGAAGATGACAAACAGGTTGCGGATTGTGTGATTGTTGACATTTCTGCAAATGGTTTCGGGTTGATCTGCGAGGGATTCAAACGTCTTCCACAGAAGTTCACGGTGTTTTTGAATGAAAAGGAAATCGAGGTTCTTGTGAGATCGGTGAGGAAAATAGGCTGGATGTACAAATTGGGAACACAGGTAGAAAAAGGTCGGGAGTCACTTGAAGAAGAATTGAATAAGATAAGGCGAGTATTGATTGAAAGAGGGTTCAACCTATGAGTGCTAGAAATTATTATGTAGAGAAGTTGAGGTCTCTGGATGTTATAAAACCAGGCATGAATCTTGAACTGGAGACGGACGACCCCGAAGTTGCGGGAAACTATAGAAGTACTATTCACGATATATTGAACAATGGTCGAGTTCTTAAAATCGCAATGCCGACTCTAAAGGGAAGAATAGTTCCTTTGCCAAATGGTACCCGTGTGTATGTTAAGGTCCCAGACAAAAGCGCTATTTATACTTTTTATTCGACCGTTATGGGGTACAGAAAAGATGATGAGGGATTTTATGTGACTTTCATTACACTTCCAGAAATCGTTAGCAAGGTCCAGCGTAGACATTTTGTCCGGATACCGGTGGTCTTAGATGGAGAGTTCAAGCTCACCGAGGCTGAAGAAAGAGTAAAATTTGTTACGAAAGACTTCAGTGCTGGTGGGGCTGCCATTGTCACGAGCGAGCCCCTTGTGGTAGATACTATTGGAGAAGTTGTCTTTGATTTTAAGACCGAAACGGAGATACCTCCTTTGAAAGCCCGGGTGGTTAGAGAAGCAGGGAGAACGGAAGCCGGAGGTTTTGTTTATGGTATACAGTTTCTCGATGTGGATCCGCCTACTGAAAAGAAACTTGTCAGGCTGGTTTTCGAGCTCGAAAGAAATCTCAGGAAAGTGAGGTAGAAAGATATGAGCGAAAAAGAAAAACAAATGGCGTTGAACGGGGAACAGAAGGATATGTTAAAGGAGCTTGGTAATGTTGGCGCGGGGAACGCTGTCACAGCTCTCTCTATGCTTTTAAACACCAAGGTCCTTATAAGCGTTCCAGGGGTGGACATTGTGCCCTTTGCCAAGGTACCTCTGCATTTTGATGATCCGTATGAGCTTGTAGTGGGAGTGGCTATGCATGCAAAAGGGGATGCGGAAGGGACTTTCCTGTTGATACTTGACCTTGAAGCATCTAAAAAGATTCTGGAGATCCTTCTGGGAGCTGCACCGGCGTCGCTGACGGAGCTTGGTGAAATGGAGACATCAGCGCTTGGAGAAATCGGTAATATAATGTGCGGTTCTTATCTCGTGGCACTTTCCAACTTTACGAATCTCAATCTGGAGAACAGCCCGCCAGTGGTGCTTGTGGATATGATCAGTGGTATAGTTGCAGAAGCCGCGCTGATGACCATAGGAGAAGAGTATGAGGATAACGTTATTTTTGTCGAGACGGAGATCTCGGCGGACGTATTCAGTGACAAAGTCAAAGGAATGATATTTTTCATTCCAGGCCCGGGCTCACTAACCCGTATATTCAAGGCTATGGGGTGGAAAACGGATGCCTGAGAAAATAGTCATAGGGATTGGAGAAATGGCTGTGGCAAAAAATCCCGCGGTTATAGTAACTCTCGGTTTAGGTTCCTGTGTTGGGGTGTGTATCAGAGATCCTTTGAATCGGATCGGGGGAATGGCGCATGTGATGCTTCCAAAATCTCATGAATCCTCGCCTTCAAAACCTGGAAAGTATGCAGATACGGCGATTGTCGCTCTGCTGGAAGAGATGAAAAGGAAAGGTGCTGATACCTCGAGGCTTGAAGCGAAGATAGCTGGGGGAGCCGCTATGTTTAGTAGCGGTAAGGACGGTGGCATGGAGATAGGGAGGAGAAATGTTGAGTCTGTGAAGGAACAGCTGAAAAAATACAACATAAGGTTACTGAGCGAGGACACAGGTGGCAACAGGGCGAGGAGTATAGAATACAACCTTGAAACAGGGGTTTTGCTGGTGAGAAAAGTGGGAGGCGGAGAAAGGATCGAAGTGAAGGAGATATGAAATCGAGCAGATACATGGTGGATGTGGAAAAGATAGCGGAAAGCTTTCTTCCAATGGTGAAAAGAATAGCGCTTGATATTCATGCCACGTTACCTAATAATGTAGAACTCGACGATCTCATACAGGAAGGATTGCTCGCGTTGGTCGAAGCAGTGAAACGTTATGATCCTTCGAGAGGAGTAAAGTTATCCACCTTTCTGACCTTGAGGATAAAAGGTGCCATGTACGACTACCTTAGACGACTCGATTGGATGCCGCGTTCGAGAAGACAAGCTGTTAAATGTGTGGAAAAAGCCCTGGCGAATCTGCCGGCGATGGATGGAGAGGTGCCGACTGACGAGGAAATAGCTGAGTACTGTAACATCTCGTTGGACGCCGTGAGAAAAGCACGAATGGATCTGGCGGCAAGGCAGTTGTTGAGACTTGACGCATACATGGAAGAGCATGATTTTCCCTCTGAGTCGACTACCGAGGGAATAGTCTATCGTGAACTGTTAAGAGAGAAACTTGAAATGGCGATAAAGAAATTGAGTGAGCGTGAGCAACTGGTGCTTTCTCTCAGGTTCGAAAAGGAGCTCAGTTTGAAGGAAATAGCACTGGTTATGGGTGTTACAGAGTCGCGAGTTTCGCAGCTTCTCAGTACTACACTGGCAAAATTGAGGGGTTTTCTGGGTCTCGAAGAGGGTGAATGACATGGAGCCCATTGATTTACAGACGGTAATAGTCAGGGGCGTGGAGGCCGCCAATCGGGCGAGTAACGATATTAATCAATCGGTGGTAGCCCAGCAATACGTATCGGCCCGTCAAGCCGAACAGATTCGTCGTGAATCTTCACAGGTGGTTTCCAAAAACAACGTCGATCGCAAAGAAATTCGTTCTTCAACCGAGGAAACCAGCAATCAGCAAGCTTTCTATAGAGGTGAAAAGAAGCGACAGGAGAGGAACAAAAAAAGGTCTTCCTTAGATGATTTTCGGGGGCAAATTCTGGATGTGAGATTGTGACCGTTGCTTATCTTTCGACATTCAAAGAAGAGGGAAAGTACATTGGTGGGATACTGGTGATAGACGAATACACCATTCCCGTGGAGTTCAAATACACGGACCCGTTCCAGCCCACGCGTTTGCAAAGGATTCTATATGGTAAGGCTCTCGAGGCGTATCTGGAACATGGATTGATTTTGAAGAGCCTTATTAAGGACCTGGAAAGCAGGCCCGAGTTCATGTTTGTTGATAATCTTATCGCTGTTGACTATCTTGAGGAAGTGATCTTTCTCCAAAGTGCAGCCATTCCTGGGGGATACGAAGAAGAATCCGAAAAAGTTGTGGAAGAAGAGGGAGAATACATACTGCCTCTTGGTAAAGGAAAAGCCCTAAGGATTGTCAGCAAGACCCCTCTGGATGGCCAGAAACTCGAGATTATCCGAAAGTTTGCCGTAGAACAGGATATACTCGAACCTTTTCAAAGATTGAGGACAGCACTCAAGATGATTCTTTCGGGTGAGACCGATTGAATCTCTTTAAGGATCTCTGGGAAACTCTCAAAGTAGAACTTAAAGGCATTCCTGGTAGAAAGATCTCTCCTGAACTGCCTGGTCCTTCGGTCAGTAATCTCCAACTCAATCCCAAATTGTTGGAAGCTTCTTTATACATAGAAACGAGTGTAAAATCCTTAGAGCACTCTTCTAGCTTGTCAAGAAAGAAATTTTCTCTGAATATCGAGCCCTCTGTTGAAACCTTTACTCCTCACTCAAGGAGTTCCACAAGGGATTTTGATTTGTCTGTGAATTGCCGGATCCAGAGCGAATATGCGAGTTTCGGAGTTTCTGTGCAAACATATCAGATAGGATTCTCGAATGAAGCCGTTGTCAGGACGATCTCTTTGGTATATCCTGGAACCAGAAAATGGTTGAGAAAAATAAGAACATGCCTCAAACCAGTCGAGACGTCGAATTTCCAGTTTATCTTGAAAACACTTCGGGTTCTCAGGGCTGCGAATCCCCTATCACATATCCGCTTTTTAGGTGTTTATCGGGCGGTGCCCGAAGATGCAAGTGAATTTTCTCTTTCAGGAAGAAAGCTGTGTTTTAAACATGTGCCGGGCCGATCGGGGAGTAGTTCTATCATGGTTTTTGAAAACCGTTTGCCTTCAGGAAATACGAAACTGGTGATCATAAAGATGAGGGAATAACGAAGATGAATCTGTCAAACCTTGTGAGCACGGTAGAAGCGATTGAAGGCTTTGTGTTCGTTGTTGTAAGCGAGGAATCTATGGCCAGGGATCTTTCTGAGATCCTCGGTGGAAGTTATTTTCCAGCGCATGATGTTTTTCCTTTCGATCCTTTCTCCCCTTCTTCAGAAGTTATAAAATCGAGGCTACAAGTGGTAAAACAGCTTTATGAGAAAAAGAGCAGGCTCTTTGTTGGTACTTTGAGGGCTTTTCTCACTCCGACGATTTCTGTGGAGGATTTCACACGTTCTTATTTCAAGCTTCGAGCTGGAGACAAGGTTTCTCCTGGAATTGCCGATCTTCTATCAGCATCCGGCTACAGACGTTCTTTCACGGTAAGAACACCGGGTCAGTTTGCGATCAGAGGTATGATCGTTGACGTTTTTGATCTTCTAACTCATTCCCCATACAGAATGGAGCGCGATGAAGATACGTTATTGGAGATAAACCTCTTCGATCCTCTGACACAGCGTTCAGTCGAGAAGGTTGACGTTGCACGTATTTTTCCTTCTCGTGAATGGTTATTTACTCAAGAATCCATGGATCTTGCTTTTAAGAGGCTCGAGTTGGTTTCAATGGAACACGAGGAGCTTGATGCGCTTTTGGACAGAATGCCCGGGTTAACACAAAAAGATCTTCACTGCCTCTGGAAGGGCTTGCCAGCTTACAGCGTTGTTCTTGTGAATCCAAAGCGGTGTTTTGAAGCCCTTGGAGACTTTCTGGAAGAAGTGAACGATTCCATGACAGATACTGTTTTGAAAGAGGCATTTTTCAGGTACTCCTTTGGAAAAGTCGAAGATTTCCTTACGGCCACGCGGATTCTCAGGATGGATTTGGAAGAGGTCTGGACGGGCAGAAGGAAAGTCGTTCAAAAATCTGGGAGGCAAGGAATAGAAGTTACTTCGAAAGAAGAGATAGAAGATTTTGAGTTCGGGGAGCCGGTCGTTCACGAGGATTATGGGGTGGGTGTTTGTGAAGGTGTAAAAACTATGGACACCATACTGGGCAAAAGAGAGTACCTGGTTATCCGTTATCGGGATGGCTTCGTGTATGTGCCACTGGATATGTTTCATAAAGTTCACAAGTACATAGGCACTGGTTTTGTGCAACTTGACAGTGTGTCTCCTCTTCCATGGAAGCGTCGTGTCGAAAGCGTGAGGAAGGAGCTTGAAGAACAGATCCGATTCATAGCGCGTTTGTATGCTTTAAAACGAGTGGTAAAACGCCCTCCTTTTCCTTCTGTTCCAGAATTCGAAGAGAGGTTGAGGAAAGATTTTCCCTTCCCTGAAACCGAGGGTCAGAAAAAGGCCATAGAAGATGTCCTTTCAGATCTTGAAAGCGACAGGCCTATGGATCGCCTGGTTACCGGCGATGCCGGTTATGGTAAAACGGAGGTTGCCATACGAGCAGCGATGAGGGTGGTTGCAAACGGAGGACAGGTGGTTGTACTTGCCCCGACTACCATACTTGCACGACAGCACTTCAGGACGTTCAAAGAGCGTCTTGGAAAATTCGGAGTCAAGATCGCAGCTTTAGATGGACGGACTCCTGATAGTGAGAGAAAAACGATTTTCGAGTCCGTATCAAATGGTTCTTTAGATGTACTGATAGGAACGCACGCTGTGCTTTCAAATAAGTTGAAGTTCGCCAATTTGGGTTTGATCATTGTAGATGAAGAACAGCGTTTTGGTGTGAATCAAAAAGAGAAGTTACGCCGTTTTAGAGAAAGTGTGGATTATCTTTCGATCAGCGCGACCCCCATCCCCCGGACTCTTCAACTTGCTCTATCTGGGATCAAGGATCTTTCTGTAATATCAACACCACCTGTCAATAGAAAACCCGTTATCACCACGGTGGCTCCGTATAGTGAACGTATAGTTCGCTCGGCAATTCTGAGAGAGCTGGAACGAGGAGGGCAGGTGCTTTATGTCCACAACAGAGTGGCAGATCTTGAAAGAATAGCGAAGAAAGTGGCTTCGCTTGTTCCACACGCTCGTGTAGCTATTGTCCACGGGAGAATGGGAAAATCTCGAATGACGAGCATCGCCGAAGGATTTCATGCTGGCGAGATAGATGTTCTTGTAGCAACGTCAGTGGTTCAATTCGGTCTTGACGAACCCAACGCCAACACGATCATAGTCGATGATGCCTACAGATATGGTATCAGCGATCTCTATCAGTTAAGAGGAAGGGTGGGACGTTCTGATAAAAGGGCCTTCGCTTATTTTCTTTACGATCCTGCAATTGAATCGAAGGTGCCAAGGGAGCGTCTCAGGATGATCAAGGAACTCCAGAAGCCTGGAAGTGCATTCAGGCTGGCTTTGATGGATCTGGAGGTAAGAGGAGCGGGCGAAATTCTGGGATTGAAACAGCATGGGAAGATAGACAGCGTGGGACTCATAATGTACAATCGCATGCTTTCGGAGATAGTCCAGCAGGTTCAATCGGGAAATAAAGTGATGCATGAAGGGGAATTGATCCTGGAAGGAATTCCTGTAGATCTTGTGATACCAGCTGATTATGTTGAAGATACGCTCGAACGCGTGAGACTTTACCGCAGGCTTTCCGCCGCTCGTTCTCACGAGTCGATTGACGATTTAGAATCCGAGTTGAGAGAACGATTTGGCCCTCTTCCAGAAAGCATGCGGCGGTTATTGAGATATGTTAAAACTAAGATCGCTCTTAGTAATAAAGGATTCTGTCGGGTGAAGTACGACCCTGGAGGCGAAAAGCTGATCGTAGAACTTGCCGGTTCTCGTTCGATCGATCTCAGACACCTTGCCCGATGGAAATCTGAAATTGAGTCCAATCGCCTTGTACTTTCACCTGTAAAGTCGCGTGAGGTTATGGAAGTGCTTGAATTTTTATCGACTCTTTGAGCTGTCTGGAATGGTTCTCTACGAACTTCATGCATTTTTTGGATACTGAATGCATTCGAAAAATGTCGAAAGGCAGAACGTTCTTCCAGCGCGAGGCTATGGTTGTGCCGCACTTCTCCCTACCTTACGGCTCAAAAACTCATACCGCAAAGGGAATGAAAAGTTGTTAAAGGTTCAGGTTTTACGGTTTTGCTCAGAATATTTCCTCGCAAGCGTTCACGAACGAGCACTATTAGAAAGAAGTAAGAGGGCAAAACACACGTGATCCCACGATTGCCACTTGCTTTTCTCTCCGCTCGCATCAACAAAGCACCCCACGCAAAGAAGGAAAGGTATGTTCCAGTATGAAGCTTTCGCAGTTGCGCTCCGCGTTTGTTCCTCGCAAGCCCTCACAAACG
>DPRG01000050.1 GCA_003538775.1 Thermotogae bacterium | reverse complement strand
CTTATCTACAAACATATCCACTATCTGGTTCCAACTGAGGTACTTCATCTCATCTATCTGTTCATGGCTGTATGTCATGAAGTAAATCGGTACCGCTCTCTTCCTGAAAGGAACAGCAGCCACTATCGCTTTGAATCCTCCCGGAAGGTCTGTCTCGTCCACGATGATGACCCTTGGCTTCAGTGTGTTCAGCACATACTTTGCCCACAGTTCCATCACCTCACTGGTGGGGATCCCTCTGTCGAGAAACCTCAGTAATCTCTTTTGCTTGTGCTTATCACCTTTGACTTTTGTGGGCAAGTGCCTAGATATTTCGTTTACCCTCATCTTGGGACTGAGAGCTATCGCTATCATGGAGAGGATCATGTTCCTCAAAGCATGTTTTCCAAGGACAGGGTTGAATAAGTCCCTGACAATGAGTATAATTCTTCTGGGATTGATTCTTTTCTTCATGGTTTTCCCCTCCCCTGGAAGATGGTCTTCCAGGGGATTATTTTAATGATTCTCACAGTTGAGTCCTTTATCTTGTCGTTATGTGGCCATCCATGCTGAAAACCAAGCCTCCCTGAAAAACTGGGGGTAGATCAGCATTCGAGATGTCCTTGACATAACTCGGGTGCTGTATTATAATTTTGAATGAAACGTTTCATTCATTACTCATAAAAAGAAAGTGCGATAAGTGGCGAGCCAAAATCAGTTATGACCTTGAAAAGCGTTCAGCATAGAGCATGTATATTTCATCCACCATTTAAATGAAACGTTTAATTTCCGTGCGAGAGGAGAGATCCCGTAGATGAAGCCGAGCATCAAAGATGTTGCGAGATTAGCGGGAGTGAGCCTTGGAACGGTTTCTAAGGTTCTCAACAATAATCCGACGGTGAAACCCGAGAACCGGATGAAGGTTCTCAGGGCTATTGCACAGCTTGGGTATCGTCCTAATCCATTTGCGCGTAGTTTAGCATCCAACAAGACCTATATGGTTTCCATCTTTCTTCCCATCATGAGTTCTGAATTCTACGCATATTTATTCGAAGGAATAGACGATGAGCTCAGCAATGCTTGGTATGACAGTTCGATATACCCATTGTTTTCAAAAAGACGGCTTGTTGACTACAGTAATCCCAACGCTTTTCCCTATCAAAGTGATGGCGTACTTCTTGTGTCGCTCATTCCTGAAAAACTGTTTGAGGGAGGACATGTGCCGACGAAAAAGCCAGTTGTTTTGGTAGATGCGTGTTCCAAGAAGTACGATTCCGTTTACGTTGACAACGTGTATGGCGGGTATTTAGCTGGCAAGCACTTGCTTGAGAAACGAGGAGAAGTGTTTTTGATCAGCATAAGCGAAAAGGGCAAGCCTGAGTTTGCCAGTGGTGTTTTTGAACAGAGAAGACGGGGATTCGAAAAAGCTCTCAAGGAAGCGGGGCTCGCACTTCCAAATTCTCATGTTTTCGAGATTGGAGAAAGCTTCCCAGAGGCGTTTACCGTTGCGAGGGAAATCCTCCAAAGGGCAACGCTTCCTGTAAACATCTTTGCAGTTTGTGACACTCTCGCAATGGGAGTTGTGGAGGCCGTAAAAGAATCGGGGTTGACGCTCGGTACTGATGTGAGGGTGGTTGGATTTGACGATTTGAAATGGTCGGAAAAACTTGGACTTACAACAGTTAGACAGCCGATCGTGGAAATGGGGAAGAAGGCGGCCACTATTCTCTTAAAAAGGATAGTAGGAGACGATTCACCACGTTATGAAGTGCGCTTCAAACCGAAGCTTATTGTGAGAAGTTCCACAGGGAGGTGATCGGTGATCGAAAAGTGTGAGTTACCATAAGATTTCGGACATTGCATATTATATTCAAGTTTAGGTTTAGGAGGTGAACTGGGGTGAAGAGATTCTTGGTCGTCTTGTTGGGTTTGGTGGTCGTGGCGAGCGGGGTTATCTTCGCATCGGAAGTGGGGAAACTCTTGATCTGGGCCGATGAGCTCAGAAAACCGATCATTGAAGATTTGGGTAAGCAATTTACTGAATTGTACGGTGTGCCCGTAGAAGTCCAGGAAATGCCATTCGGTGATATCAGAGATAAGTTGAGCGTTGCTGGACCGGCTGGAGAAGGGCCGGACATCATAATAGGCGCTCACGACTGGCTGGGACAACTGGTTGCCAATGGATTGATCGAGCCTCTGAACTTCATGAAAGAGATCAAGGACAAATTCGTGAAAACGGCCATAGAAGCGTTCACCTACGGCAACAAGATATACGGGTTGCCGTACGCTACTGAAGCCATTGGGCTCATATACAACAGGAAACTCGTTCCAACACCTCCGAAAACTTGGAAGGAACTCTTAGAGATTGCCAGAAAACTCACACATCCTGAAAAGAAGGAATACGGATTCTTGACGCAAGCTTCCCAACCCGATCCTTACCACAGCTTCCCGTTTTTTACGGCTTACGGTGGGTATATATTCGGAAAGAACCCAGACGGCACACTCAATCCCTGCGATATAGGTTTGGCGAGCGAAGGAGCCATCAAAGGAGCCTACCTCCTATTGGATCTGCTCAAAGAAGGATTAGTTCCAGAAGGGATAGACTATCAAACGATGACGAGCCTCTTCAACGAAGGCAAGGTTGGTATGATACTGACAGGTCCTTGGGCTGTTGCAGGGGCGAGGAATAGTGGTATAGATGTCGGAGTTGCAAGAATTCCCACCGTGGAGGGGCACGTTCCCAAGCCATTCGTTGGCGTTCAAGGATTCATGGTGAGCAAGTTCAGCAAGAACAAGGCATTGGCTGCTTTCTTTTTGAAAGATTATGTAGCGACGAAGGATACCATGCTTGCATTGTATGAAGCGGATCCGCGTGTACCTGCATACAAGCCCGCTCTGGATGTTGTAGCACAAGATCCGATTGTCGAAGGATTTGCTGAAAACATCGCCGTTGGCATTCCGATGCCAGCGATTCCAGAGATGAGCGCCGTCTGGTCAGCTTGGGCAGATGCAATAACCCTGTTCTGCAGTCAAAAGCAATCGCCAGAGGAAGCGCTTGAAAATGCGGTAATGACGATTAAGAAAACCTTGAAGTGCCAGTGAGCAGTGCCGAGAAAGGGGTGAAACGGAAGTGATGACCCCGGCTCGCGGGGTCATCACTTCTTGAATCATGATAGCTATCCTTTTGAAGATTATAGTTTTAAGTGCGGTGGACGCCTTAGGTATATGGGCTTGCGTTGGTCTTTATCAAGCAAAGGGTTGGGGCCTTTTGTTCGTATTGATCTTTGGATTGGTGGGACTTAACGCTGCCTTGCTTTTAAGGAAAGCCTATCCTTTGCGGTATCTGCTACCGGGATTGGTGTTATTTGGGTTAATGGTTGTTTATCCGATCATATACAACATCAATATATCTTTTATGAACTACGGAACAGGCAACATTCTCTCCAAGTCTCAAGTAATTTCCCAGTTCACGAATGAGTATTTTCAGCCCGAAAACGGTGAACGTTTTTCGTACCTGATTTTCAAAAATGCGGAAGGAGATATGCGAGTTCTGCTCGTCTCCAGAAAAACGAATAAAGCTTATTTATCAGTAGGTGATCATTTGAAACTTGCAGATGTGCACGATCCATTATTCGTATATCAAGATGGTGAAATCGTAGAGATTGATGGTTATCAAAGGATGAGCAAAGTACAAATCATACAAAATCTCAACGAGGTTCAAAACCTGGCATTCAAGTACAACGACGGTATCGTTAAGTTTTACTCCATCGATGAATTCCGAGTTTTTAAACCACTGTACCGCTACGACGAGAAAAGCGATGTACTCATTAATCTCAAGACCGGGAAGGTTTACAGACCAGTAAATGGAACGTTTGTGTCGTCAGACGGCGAGAAACTTTCGCCTGGCTTCAGAGCCTATGTCGGCTTCAAAAACTTTATAGATATCCTTCGAAACCCACAAATTTCGGGCCCTTTCCTTCGTGTCTTCACATGGACCTTTTTGTGGGCGCTACTGTCGGTTTTCACCACATTTGTTCTTGGACTGACACTGGCGATCTTGTTGAACGACAGCACTCTGAGGTTCAGGTATCTGTATCGAACACTCTTGATCGTGCCTTACGTTATCCCAGGTTATATCTCTGTCCTGATTTGGCGCGGGCTTTTCAACACGAACTTTGGCGTCATAAATGACATCCTTCAAAAACTCCTATCCACAAGAATAAGCTGGTTTCAAGATCCTTTTTGGGCTAAGGTTGCCTTGCTCATCGTCAATTTATGGCTTGGTTTTCCCTACATGATGCTCATATCGTTGGGAGCGTTGCAAAGCATTTCACCAGAACTCTATGAAGCAGCGCGAGTGGACGGAGCAAGTAGTTGGCAAAGATTTCGTTCCATTACGCTTCCACTGTTGATGATCTCCTTAGCACCCCTTTTGATCGGAAGTTTTGCGTTCAACTTCAACAACTTCACGGTAATATATCTGCTCACAGGTGGGGGACCTCCTATTCCGGGATCACAAACCCCCGCAGGTGCAACGGACATACTGATTTCCTACACTTATAAGCTGGCATTTGGTGGTGCAGGAGCTCAATATGGTTACGCTGCGGCAATCTCTGTCATCATATTTCTAATAATCGGTTCGATAAGTGCTGCAAACTTCCGTTTTACCAAGCGGTTGGAAGAGATGAGTGAGTCTCTATAAAAGCGGATCTATCGAGCTCATGCGAGTAGGAGGGAAGGAATTGAAGAAAAAAACACTGATTTTCAAAAAGGTTATACAGCATATGATCATATTTGCGGCAATCGCATTCGCGTTCTTCCCTGTCGTTTGGATTTTTTCGGCTTCCATCAATCCAGGGGGTACATTGTATGGTCAAGAACTGATTCCCAAGCATCCCACACTCGAACACTACAAAGTACTTTTCACCGATGATCGCTACCCGTTCATGTTGTGGTTGTGGAACAGTCTTAAGGTTTCTGCAATCGCTTCTTCGATAGCAGTTTTCTTATGCGCCTTGGCATCTTACGCGTTCTCTCGTTTCCATTTCCGAGGGAGAAGAACCTTGCTTTTGACATTACTTTTGGTTCAAATGTTTCCAGTCATGCTGGCATTCGTCGCACTTTATCTCCTACTCCTTTGGATCGGGAAATACGTTCCCTTCATGGGTTTGAACACACACGCCGGGTTGATACTCGTATACCTTGGTAGCGCCCTCGGTTTTAACACGTGGCTGATGAAAGGCTATTTCGACACCATACCCCACGATCTTGAAGAAGCAGCTCTGATAGATGGAGCTACGCGCTTCCAAGCGTTTGTGAAGATCATCTTACCCTTGGCTCGCCCCATACTGACTGTGATATTCATCCTCACGTTTATAGGAAATTATTCTGAGTACCTTCTTGCGAGCGTTATCTTGACAGGTACGAAAAAGTACACCCTTGCGGTAGGACTGAATTTCTTTATTACTACGGATTATGCTCGTCATTGGGGAACGTTTGCCGCTGCCGCGATTTTGGGTTCGTTACCCGTGCTCGTGATCTTCTTCAGCTTGCAAGATCAAATCATTTCTGGTTTGACTGGAGGTGGAGTGAAAGGATGATGAAACCACCAGATTGGGTTAAAGATGCGATATTCTATCAGATCTTTCCTGATCGTTTCTACAACGGTGATAGAAACAACGACCCAGCCGATGTTGCCGAATGGGGTGACAAACCTACGGCTCACAATTTTTTCGGTGGCGATCTCGTGGGGATCATGGAGAAGTTGGATTATCTGGAAGAACTGGGCGTGAATGCGCTTTATCTAAATCCCATATTCAAAGCACCCTCTAACCACAAGTACGATACGGAAGACTACTTCGAAATAGATCCCCAATTCGGTAGCAAGGAAGTGTTGAAAGAGTTAGTGAAGGAACTTCACAAACGCGGCATGAAGATAATACTGGATGGCGTGTTCAATCATTGCGGCGAGCGCTTTTTCGCTTTCCAGGACGTATTGGAAAAGGGTGAACGCTCCAAATACCGGGACTGGTTCGTGATCGAAGATTTCCCCATTGTGAGAGAACCTGAACCCAATTACATGTGTTGGGGTGGGATCCCCAACATGCCCGAATTCAACACGAATAATCCCGAAACGCGCAAGTATTTGCTGAGAGTTGTCAGATATTGGATAGAAGAAGCGGATATCGATGGGTGGCGACTCGACACCACCGAGTACTTAGAACCGAGTTTCGTGAAAGACATAAGGCGGGTCGCCAAAGAAACAAAAAGCGATGCTTATGTAGTTGGAGAAGTGATGGGAATAGCTTCATCGTGGTTCAAGGGGGACTGTTTAGACGCGGTTATGAATTACAAGCTATGGGAAAGCTTAATCGATTTCTTCGCAAAAAGCGAGTGCGATGCACGGGAATTCGACGGTAGGATCCGTTTTTTACGAGGAAGTTATCCCAAATGGGCGAACTATGCCATGTTCAACCTTTTAGGAAGTCACGATAAACCTCGGTTTCTTTCGCTTTGTAAAGGCGATGTGAGGCGGATGAAATTAGCGATAGTTTTCTTGATGACATATGTCGGTGCTCCTGTTATCTATTATGGTGATGAAATCGGAATGGAGGGTGATGGAGACCCAGATTGTCGAAGACCTTTCATATGGGATGAGAAGCGCCAAAATAGAGAACTCCTGCAGCTTTACAAGATTATGATTAGACTGAGAAAGAGGCATCCTGCGTTGAGAAAGGGAAGATTCCAGAGTTTGTACTCCCACAACGGCGTTTATTGCTACATAAGAGAGTCGGAAGACCAGGCGATCATGATAGTGCTCAACAACTCGGATAAAGGGGACATCGCAAGGATCGACATTGAGAAACTGAACCCCAAGTATAGGAAAGCCGTGGACCTTGTTGGCAACGCAAAGCCGTTTATCATAGATGAGAATGAAGCTCAGCTAGAAATAGAAATATCGGGGTATGAGTACAAGGTCTTCTCCTTGTCACCAGCGTGATCGGACATCACTCTTCCACTGTCGTATTCCCCAAGAGAGATGTGTTTTAAACCGAGGCCAAAGGGACCTTTAACTGAAACGATCTTCCTCCCCGTGAGCTGGGCTCTGGCAACGTTCATCACAGTTTCATCGAGCAGTTGCCAGAATTCCTGACTGAAGGGTGCGCCCTCACGCATTAAAAATTTGTTCGGCATCATCACTCACCTTCTTTCATCGAACCAATCGTCGGTTCTTCACCCGATTCAGACTCCATCATCTCCTCCACTTCTTTTGCTCCTTCGGCCATGTACTTGGCCTCGTCTTTAGTCAGTATTTCCAGAAGCTTCGTGAATTCACCGATATGGACCCTCTCCTCGTTCGCAATGTCGATGAGTACCTTCTTAGCCAGCGGATGATCCGTCGCTTCTGCATGTGCCATGTAGAGATGAACCGCTTCATGCTCTGCCGCGATGTTGAGCCTTATGGCCCTGATCAATTCAGAAAGAGTGAGTTTCCTTTCAGGAACCTTCCCACTGAACGGATTGACAAACTCTGGCATTTAATAGCACCTCCAGAACGATTTTTTGATTCAGAATAATTATAACACTACACTGGTATAATACGGTAACCCTTCCAAGGAGGTTTCTCGATGCTACTCAAATTCCAAAAGAACGAGATAACAGAATATGTTGTTTACACCAAGCTTGCTAAGATGGATCCAAACAACTCGGAGATTCTTCGAAAGATAGCATCGGACGAATTGGACCATTATCACAGGCTCAAAAATAAAACTGGGAGAGAGGTTAAGCCGAGTGGGCTGAAGGTATATTTCTATCTCGTCCTTGCCAAACTGTTGGGAATAACTTTCTCTTTGAAGCTCATGGAAAGAAACGAAGATAGAGCTCAAATGGCTTACGGAATATCAAATGACGAGCTGTTGAAAGAGATCATGGAAGATGAGAAAGAGCACGAAAAAACGCTACTCGGATTGTTAAACGAGGAAAGACTCGAGTATATAGGCTCAATGGTTCTTGGATTGAACGATGCGCTTGTCGAGCTGACAGGAGCTCTTGCTGGGCTAACCCTTGCCATTCAGAAAACTCCAATTGTTGCTCTGTCAGGTATTATCACCGGTATAGCCGCAGCTTTATCGATGGCCGCATCGGATTACTTGGCGAGGAAATCGGAGAGCAACGAGAAGAACCCCTTAAAATCTGCGCTTTATACGGGTATCGCTTACATCTTCACCGTTCTAATCTTGACCTTCCCTTACCTGATCTTTGCCAATCCCTTCGTTGCACTGACTGTGACGGCGATAAACGCCGTTCTCGTCATATCCGTGTTTACTTTCTTCGTATCGGTCGTCAAAAATCAAGAATTCAAGAAGAACTTCTTGGAGATGTTCATCATAAGCATGGGTGTTGCCGCAGCTTCGTTCTTCATAGGACTTTTCGTGAAGCGGTTTTTCCACATAGAGATATGATTTCATCATACATTCCTGATCGTTAGGTTATCAAAGACTGCTTCGGTACTGTTCTGGATGTGCAATAATAAACGCAAATGGAGGTGAGAGTGTGAACTGCGTAAACCAAGAAAGAAACCTGGAAAGATGTAACTGTTCGTATCCCTCATGTCCGAGGAAGGGTATTTGCTGCGAGTGTATTGCATACCACAGATCTCATGGCGAACTTCCCGCTTGTTATTTCACAAAGGATCAAGAGGCGACATGGAACAGGTCGATAAGTTATTTCATACAGTGCAACAACTGAAAACGGGTGGCAAAAACCACCCGTTTTTCTAACGTTCAGCCAATCACCCACATGTTGTCTATGTGTATCACGGTCTTGCTGGCATCATAGCCCAAGATCTGCTTCAAGCGATTAGTCTTGACCCCCTTGATCTTTTCCATCTCATCGGATGAGAAATTCACTATCCCCCTGCCGACGATCTTTCCACTCTCGCCCAATATTTCTACGACATCTCCTGCATCGAACTCTCCTTCTACCTTTGTGACCCCTACTGGTAAAAGATTTTTCCCATCTTTGAGAGCTTCTTCAGCTCCAGCGTTTACCCAGATCCTGCCCGAAGGTTCTGATAGAAGGCCTATCCATGCTTTCTTCGCTCGGAGATGGTCAATTCGGGGTTCGAATACCGTACCGACGGTTTCACCGCCAACAAAACGAGAGATGTTTTCGACTCTCTCTCCGTTGCAGATGCACGATCTCACACCAGCAGTGGATGCTTTTGTAGCTGCTTCGATCTTGGTTCGAATACCTCCCGTTCCCCAGGAGCTCTTTCCCAATTTCTTAAGTTTCACATTTTCGGAATAGACCTCAATCACTTCTCCTCGATCGTTTAAGACACCTTCCACTGTGGAGAGCAAAACGAGATAATCTGCGTTCCACGCAATGGCAAACATCGCTGCCAACATATCGTTGTCGCCAAGAGTGATCTCTTCCACGGCCACGGCGTCGTTCTCGTTCACGACTGGCAAAGCGCCGATTTCAGAAAGGCCTATCAAGGTGTTGCGAAGGTTCAAATACCTTTTCCTGTTGGTGAAGGTATCCCTGGTCAAAAGTATCTGTGCGATCTTTATACCGTAAAAATCGAAGGCGTTTTCGTAGACCTTCATCAGCTGAACTTGGCCCACCGAGCAGAGAGCTTGCTTCATATAGAGATCTGGACTTTTGAGTTTTGATTTCAGATACCCGTATCCAGCTGCTCGAGCACCTGAAGTGATGATGGCAACCTTGTGACCCTCCCATATGAGTTTTGCCACTTCCCGGCAGAGTTCCGCTATGTAGGTTTTGTTGAGGCTGTGGTGTTCATCTACTAACAGGTTGCTACCGACTTTTACGACGATCTTACCCATCTCATCCCCTCACATGGTAGTCGCCCAGAACCACGTACTTATAAGTGGTGAGCTCCCTCAATCCTACAGGTCCCCTGGCGTGAAGTCTCTGCGTACTGATGCCTATCTCTGCGCCGAACCCGAACTGGCCACCATCTGTGAAGCGTGTGGAGGCGTTGACGTACACCGCTGCGGCATCCACAGAGTCGACGAATTTGCGTGCGTTGGAGTAGTTCTCTGTAATGATAGCCTCCGAATGTCCAGTGGAATAGCGTTTCACATGCTCTATGGCTTCGTTCACGTCGCGCACCACTTTCACCGCGATGATGAGGTCCAGATACTCCGTTTCCCAATCGATGGCGGTAGCGGGTTTGACATTCACTACCTTTTGAGTTTTTTCACAGCCTCTCACTTCCACTCCGTGCTCTTGTAGTGCTTTCACAACTCTGGGCAGAAAAATGTTGGCTATTTTCTCATGCACCAGAAGCTTTTCGGCAGCGTTGCAGGTGCCAGGCCTTTGGACCTTGGCGTTGACGATCACCGGTATCGCCTTCTCCAAATCAGCGCTTTCGTCCACGTATATGTGACAGTTCCCCACACCCGTTTCCAACACTGGAACGGTCGCATTTTTGCGGACGTAGTTTATCAATTGGTAGCCTCCCCGAGGAACGATCAAAGAGAGATAACCCTCAAGCTTTATCATCTCTCCAACCAGAGCCCTGTCGGTGCTTTCTATGAACTCCACACTGCTTTCTGGTATCCTCGATTCCTTCAAGGCTTTTTTCATGGCAGAAACGATGGCTTTGTTGGAGTTTATAGCGTCTGAACCTCCCCTGAGCAGTATGGAGTTTCCGCTTTTTATGGCCAAGACACTGGTTTCTACTGTGACGTTGGGCCTGGATTCGTAAACAACGCCTATGGGACCGATAGGTACTCTGACCCTGCTGATCCTCAGACCGTCTTCTCTCACCCAGGAGTCAATGATTTCTCCAACAGGGTCTTTCAACTTCACGACCACTTCGCAGGATTCGATCATGGAGTCGATTCGTTTCTCATTTAGAAGGAGTCGGTCGATCAACGACGCTTTCACGCCTCGTTCCTTGGCAGCTTCTACATCTCTTTGATTTGCCTCCAGTATCGCTTTTCTCTCGACATCCAATGCTTCCGCAATTTTCAGTATAGCCTCGTTTTTCTCCTGCGCACGGCACGTTTTCAAGATCTCCCACGCTTCCCTCACACGTTGCGCTTTTTCGAGAAGTTCACTCACAGGCTTTCCCTCCTCGATTCCGATGGTCCTCAGATGATTTTGGGAATTATACTACACAGATCTTTCTGGACAAATCCGTCTGCTCTGAGTGTGAGTGTGTGTTCGAAAAATCGAAAAGCAGGAGTATGGTCGATCTTTCAAACGATAGGTTGCAAAAGCGTATACGATCTTACATCTCGCACTCGCTTGTATCCTCTCTCGCATCCGCAAAACGACTCACTTGGAGATTAAACCCTCTGTTTCAGCACTTTATTGAAACGATCTGCTTAACAGCCCTGGAATCTCTCGTCTTTCTATCCTCATCACACATCTCGGTTTTTAAGTCTTGCGAGGCGCCGA
>DPRG01000055.1 GCA_003538775.1 Thermotogae bacterium | reverse complement strand
CGAGGAGAAAAGCGGAGCGCAACTGCGAAAACTTCACGCTGGAATATTCCTTTCCCTTTCTTTGCATGGAAAACTTTGTCGATGTGAAAAATGGACAATTTTGTGATGCAGCGCACAAAAGCAGATTGAAGAAAAACCGGGGCAAAAGTGCTTTTAGAATATCGAAAAATATCACTGAAGAAGAAATCGCAGAAAGTCGTTTACAGACTCCACGTCCCTACCGACCATAATAAACGCGAAGAGTTCCTTCCCAAACCTTTTGTTATACCTTTCCACGAGCATCCCATCGTTCAACGTATCTCCAATGTAAACCCCCGTTGAAATCCCACAGATCAGTTCAAGAGCCTCTGGATTAGGTTTGAGAACCTCATCGCGAGTAACAGAATATTGAAAATGATAACCTATGATCTTTTCGGCAAGATTCAGTTCCATTCTGTCTCTGCCCGTTACTACACCTATTTTGAAGACTGATTCAATCGATTTCAAAAGCTCCACATCCACTAAAGGCTTTTCATTTTTCCAAAAACCTTCGTGATCAAATAACCGCTCAGGATATTGATCGCCAAGGTACAGTGTGTTGAAATATCGGATCAAACGGTTTCTCACAATACGTTCACGCGTTCTGTCTCTCACCCAGTCTACACTTTCTTTACTGGGAAACTTTTCAACAAAGCTTTCAAGATCACCGAATTGTGCACCGAGTATCAACGCTTCGCAAAGATCAAAGTCGTCACCAAAAGAACCCTTGGTGCGCAACAGGCGTATATAATCAAGCTTAACATCTATCTGAACACCCCTGCTGGCAAGGTAGGCTTCCACAGTGTGTTTCACGGCAAGATCATAACTTTCAGACGTATCAACGAGGACGCCATCAACATCAAAGATCACCCAGGAAATCCCTGACTGCAGAGAGAAACTCATCGTTTTCCCACCTTTTTCCTACAGTCACCCTGACCATACCTTTTAGCTTTCCGTCGAGTTTTCTTACCACTATGCCTTTCTCCAAGAGGAAATCAAAAATATCAAGCCGAATCAACAGGAAGTTCGTCTGACTGGGATATGCGTATTCCCTTAATTCCTGAAAAATTCTTTCTCTTTCTGAGACGATCGTTCTAACATTCTCCTCCACCAGATCCTGGTGTTCAAGCAACTTCTCCGCGATCTTCATTGAAAGAAGATTCATTGAAAAAGGTGACATTATGCGAAGTACGTGATCCACAACTGATTCGTGTGCTACCGCGTATCCCACCCTGATGCCCGCAAGTCCGAAAGCTTTGGAGAAAGTCCGAAGGACGATCAAATTGTCGAAATCATAGATAAGATCGATGTTTGAACCATGCTCTGAAAACTCCACGTACGCCTCATCTAAAACCACAGGCACTCCTGTTTCGAGCACCTTCACTATCCTTTCTCTTTCAAAAACGTTACCGGTAGGATTGTTGGGAGAACATATGAAAACCAGCCGCGCGCCTCTGGCAGCTTTCTCAAGATCACCAAGCGAAAAATCATCTCCAAGAGGCACATCAACAACCGGGACCCCTTCGAGTTCCGCGTAGAACTTATACATGGGAAAAGTGGGAGAGCTTACGACAACATGCCCTCCATCGAATATCTTTATGAGATACGGCATCAAGCCGTCCGTACCGTTTCCAACAACCACGTTGGATATATCCAGGCCAAGAAAGCTGGCTATCCTTTCTCTGAGAGGATCAGCTGTTATATGAGGATATCTGTTGAAAGGTAGTTTTCGGAATTCTTCGAGTATCTCTTCCTTCAAACTTTTGGGCAGGTCATAAGGGCTCTCGTTTCTGTTAAGCCATATACGGTAATCGCCTTCTATCGTCGTATACGGTTTGAATTTTTCCAAACGCTCGTTGAACCTCATCTTCTCCTCCTCTTCAATTCAGCCATGATCTCCCCAAGATCGATATCGTTGTATCTGAGCAATACCAGAAGATGGTACAGAAGATCTGCAACTTCATACACGATCCTTTCCCTTCCCTCAGCCAGCAGAACTTCAACAGCTTCCTCTCCAAACTTCTTGTAAATCTTCTCCTTACCTTCAGAAAACAGTCTCGATGTATAGGAATCTTCCATCGGGGCTTTCTTTCTTTGTTCGATAACTTCTTCCAGCTCCTTCAAAATGGAAAGGCTGTAATCTGGAGTGGAAACTTCTTTCTCTGGTTCAATCGCTTTCCTGTAAAAACACGAATAGTTCCCCGTGTGACATGCTGGCCCTTTTTGTTCTACAACGAAGAGCAACGCATCACCATCGCAATCCACGCGCACTTCTTTCAAACTCTGAACGTTACCGCTGACCTCGCCCTTCATCCTGACCCGCTTCTGACTCCTGGAATAATAGTGAGCGTAACCTGTTTCCAGGCTTCTTTTTAGCGCTTCTTTATCCGTGTAGGCCAGCGTGAGAACGTCCCCTTCTGTATCCTGAACCACGACCGGAACCACCCCATCCATCTTTTTCCAGTCAATCTCTTTATCCAGGTCCTCAAAAGTCCATCCTGACATCCACATTCCTCCTGAGTAAATACTCTTTGACTTCTCTTATTGAATATTCACCATAGTGAAATATGGAAGCAGCAAGAGCCGCCTCCGCACCCACCAGAAAAACCTGATAGAAATGTTCGGGATTACCCGCGCCACCGGAAGCTATCACCGGGATGTTGACCTTCCGTACAACTGCCTCTGTAAGTTCGAGATCGTATCCGTCCTTCGTGCCATCTGTATCCATCGATGTTAGAAGTATCTCACCAGCACCAAGCACTTCAACTTCTTTGGCCCACTTCACCGCGTCCTTCCCTGTTGCATGCCGGCCTCCATGTGTGAAAACTTCCCAAAAGCTTCCGTTCCACGCAGCGTCTATCGCAACCACAAGATTCGCGCTTCCGAGTATCGAAGCCACTTTTGTCACTATATCAGGATTCTCCACGGCTACGGTGTTTATAAAGACCTTATCGGCCCCGGCTTTCACAATTTCAACTATCTCCTCCGGAGTCTTTATACCCCCGCCAACGGTGAAAGGAACGTGCAGATTCTCAGCGACTTTTTTCACCAGATCAAGAATGATCGAACGACGTTCATACGAGGCTGTTATATCGAGGAAAACGATCTCATCGACTCCTTCCTGTTCATACTTCAACGCCAGCTCAACGGGATCACCCGCATCTCTTAAATTCTTGAATCTTACACCTTTCACAACCCGCCCTCTGTTTATGTCCAGAGCAGCTATTATACGCTTAGCCGGCATCTTCATCACCCAGCACACTTACGAGTTCTTCAATTCCTACTTTACCTTCATACAAAGCCTTTCCTACAATAACGCCAGAAAAACCCCGTTCTTTCAGGATTAAAACATCGTCTGCTGACGAAACTCCTCCGGCGTATATCATCTCTTCTCGATCCCAGAATCTTTCGAAATGGGAGATTCCTTCTAAAGTCCCGTCTCTTTCAACGTCGGTGTATACGAATCTGGAAACGTATCCTCTAAAAACCTCGAAAGCGTCTTTAAAACTCAGCGAAGTTTCTTCAATCCATCCTTTCAATGTCAATCTGCCTTTTTTCACGTCCAGACTCACCGTTATTCCTTCAAAATCCCTGGTAACGATTTTCAGAAATTCAATGTCCAGGGCAGCGGTACCAAGAATAACGTTTTCCACACCAAGATTGTAAGCTTTCTCTATGGTTTTGTAATCCCTGAAACCCCCTCCGAGCTGGACCTTGAGCCCCGTTTCTTCAATAACCCTGCGCACAGCGTCCATGTTCTTCGGCTCCCCAGAAAAAGCACCGTCCAGGTCAACCATGTGCACTTTCGCAACATAACGTGAAAAACGGCGCGCGATTTCAACAGGATCGCCATACACCTTCACACTTTCTTTCCTGCCTTTGATCAATCTCACCACTTTGCCATTCATCAGATCTATGGCCGGATATATCTTCAAGTTCTCACCTCTTCAAATTCAAAAAATTCTCAAGCATTTTCAAACCTACTCTTCCAGACTTTTCCGGATGAAACTGAACTCCGAATACGTTGTCTTTCCACACGACCACCGGAAAACGGTAACTTTTAGCACTGTCAGATACCTGACATTCACTCACACCGTACACGATACCCCTATCTTCTGGATCAACGTAAAAAGAGTGCACGAAGTAAAAGTGAGAAGCGTCAGAAATATCATAAAAAAGCGGACACTGACCCGTTTGATATACCCTGCTCCAGCCAATATGTGGCACTCTCACACAGGGAAGACGTCTGACACAACCTTTGAAAACCCCCAATCCCTTTCCTTCACCTTCTTCGCTCAACTCAAAAAGAAGCTGCATACCAAGACAAATACCCAAAAGAGGCCGGCCGCTCTCTATGAATTTTTCGAGCCTATCTCGAAAACGATCCAGGTTGGCCGAAACAGCCGAAAACGATCCGACCCCGGGAAGAATCACCATGTCAGCACTATCTATGGAAGAAGGATCGCTTGAAACCACGCCGTCGACCACTCTGGCAACATTGGAAAGGTTCGCGACACCCAGATCGACTACCACTATCCTCAACTCAAATTTCCCCCTTCGTGCTTTCTACTCTGGAAGAGGGCTTCAAAGCTTCCTTAAGAGCGACACCAAAGGCCTTGAACGAAGCTTCACAGATATGATGAGGATCGAACCCCGCGAGTTTTTTAACGTGAATCGTCGCTGGATAACTTCTGGAAAAAGCCTGGAAAAATTCTTTCACAAGGGAAGGTTCGAACCCTTCGCCAGAAGGGAATTCCAGATCGAACATTAGAAACGATCTCGAAAGGTCCACTGAAACCAGAACAAGCGCATCATCCATGGGCATTATCGCATTGCCAAAACGGTTCACATTCTGGCCTTTTGCATACTCTGAAAGCAACGACCCAATAACAAGCCCTGTATCCTCCCAGAGATGATGGCGAAGGTCCCATGTAGCCTTTATCCTGGCGCCTTTTTGCATGTAAAAAAAGAGCGATGTCAGCATGTGATCAAACACGGGATCTCCAGTCTCTATACGCTGCTCTTTCTCCGAAAGCTCCGCAGTTATCAGGACCTCTCTGGTTTTTCGCTCCATTTTCATTCTCTTACCTCCAGTGATCGGCGATGTGCCTCCATTCCTTCTATCTGAGCCATCCTCACTCCAAGATATCGATTTCCCATAAATTCCTCTCTTGAAACCGATGCCACGGTCATCCGCTTCATAAAATCAAAGACCGTCAACACAGATGAATACACAGCCGCACCTCCTGTTGGAAGTACATGGTTAACGCCAAGAAAATAATCTGCTGCGGCAACAGGTGTATAAGGTCCTATATATACAGCACCGGCGTTTCTCACTCTCTCCAACAGACTCAATGGATCCTTTGTGATGATCTCCAGGTGTTCCGGGGCGATCGAGTTCACTTCGTCTATACACTCCTCCAGGGTTTTCATGAGCTTAACCGAGATACCCGGAACCTTACAGCGCTCTGCCAGATGAACTGAAGTCGTCAACAGCCAGGCTTTTGCGTCGACGTCATGCTCTTTCTGCGAAAGGAGGTCCGCGATTACATATCTCTCATCGGCCGAATCGTCAGCCACCACACATACCTCACTCGGCCCTGCAAGGCTGTCAATGCCAACCACTCCAAAGACCTGACGTTTGGCTTCGTTCACGTACTTGTTGCCGGGTCCGAATATCTTTTCCACGGGTTTCATCCCAACGCCGAAAGCCATGGCAGCAACAGCGTGAGCACCACCAATCTTGTAAATCTCCGAAATTCCAAGTCTTCTGGCAACATATAAAAGATGAGGATTGAGTTTTCCATCGCGCGGTGGTGACACCACTACTATTTCCTCAACTCCTGCGATCCTTGCAGGAATAGCCGTCATTATAAGGCTCGAAGGAAGAGGCTTTCCCCCTGGTACGTATATACCGATCCTTCTCAAAGGTCTATACACCAGACCGTAAACAGAACCATTCTTTACATAAAGCTCATCACGGGGAAGCTGTCGAACATGGTAATCTTTCACTCTTTCGATAATCCTTTCTATAATTTCTCTATCTTCATCAGAAACAACTGAAGAATTTTCCAGCTCCTCTTCCTGTACTTTTATTGGTCCGTCATAACCATCGAATCTTCTTGAAAATTCCTTCAAAGCCTTTTCTCCTTCGACTCTAACGCGTTCTATGATCTCAGTTACTGCACTTGAAAGTTTCGTGTCAAACATTTTCAGTCACCCGCTTTATTTCATGAATGATTTCGTTTATTCTATCAAACTTCACCTTCTGGGCTATCCTGTTTACGAGAAGAAGCGCACTCACATCAACCACCTTCTCCACTTCAACCAAATCGTTGGCTGCCAGGGTACGACCGGTATCCACTATATCCACCAAAACATCGGCGATGCCGGCTATGGGAGCCAGTTCCACAGATCCATTAAGCCTGATTATCTCCACATCAACGTTTCTACTGCTGAAAAAGCGACTCGCGATGCCGGGGTATTTGGTACCAACTCTGTAACCCTCCATGGATTCCACCGGAACAACTCTTTCCCTGGGAGCTATTACGCTCAACCTGCAACGACCGAAGGGCAATTCTAAAGGAATAAAGAGATCACATCCTCGTTCTTCAACAACATCGCTTCCCGCTATACCCATATCTATCCCGTGTTCCACATACACCGGCACGTCAAAAGGTTTTGAAAAATAAAAGACACAATCCTCGGATTCTACAACGAGCTTCCTCGGATCATTTCGTTCAACCTTCAATCCTACTTTCTCTAAAAGTTGCAATGAGGGTCTGCCGAGCCTTCCTTCCGGTATCGCTATCCTGAGCTTACGTATCTACGATCACTCCCTTCCCTTGCAACACGAATTTTCTCGCCTCTCGATAAACGGAAGCAACATTACCACTGAGTTTTACCCGTCCATCTTCAAACTTCGGCTCCACCAGCTGAGTCAGGGCATTCAAATCAAGAGCAAATCCGCAGGCTTTCATCGCACCGACTCTGTACTCTCCACCACCGCCAATGGGTCGTCCCAGTTTTGGAGAGTATACCTCAAAAATCAAATCGTCGTAATAGGGATAGAATCTTATGGTTCCAAGATCGATGAAAACCCTTTTATCGTCAAGCGCTTCCAAAACCTCGTTAAGCTTTTCATACGGACCTTTTCTTCCCCGGAAGTTGAAAAGTTCCCACAACTCATCCTTTTTGTCATGATCTATCGGAAGCTCCTCAATCATTCCGAAGTTTCGTTTTCTCAAAGCTTCAAAAACAACAGAAGCATACTCTTTTATGTCTTTTACGGCGTCTTCCCAGAGCTTCAAAGAACCGAGATCCACAAAGACCTCGTTGAGATTCAAAACATCCAGTATTGTTAAGAGAATGCTCAACACCTCGACATATAGATGAGGGCTTTCACCACCAATAAACTCCACTCCAGCCTGCCACCGTCCGGAGATAGAACCTCTCAAAACCTCTGAAATATAGAAAAATCTATGTCTGGAAGGTACTTTGAGGTTGAAAAGGAGCTGTGAAGTTATATCTGGCTTCATCAAATAGACTCGATCGTTGTAGATCATTTTCAACCCATCTCTCAGTGATTCATCGAAGCTTTCCACTGTGGGGAGAAAGATCTCGGAATAATTCCACAGGTTAAAAATCTCCCTGAGAACTCTGGAGATATACGAGAGTCTCAAAGACTGAGAAAAGAGATCCTTCGACATCTTCACACCCCCTATAAATCACCTTTTATATGTAAAAAATCAGGGAACCCGGGCGGGTTCCCTTAAAGTGTTTCTATCCAAGGGGGGATAGGGTTCACTTTTATAATATTATACCATACTTACCCAATTTTTGAGCTTCCCCAACAATGGTATATGAAAAATGTTAACTTTTCTCACTCGCAACCTTCGAAGAAAGATATTGATGAATGGATCTTGCGGCAACCTTACCTGCTCCCATAGCTTCTATAACCGTTGCAGCACCAGTAACTATGTCACCTCCAGCGTAAACTCCAGGTACGCTGGTGGCATACGTTTCAGGATCAACTTCAATGTATCCCCATTTGTTCAATTTGAGTTCCGGAAAATCCTGCAGAAGTATCTTCTGAGGCCCTTGACCTATTGCTTCAATGACCATGTCGGCTTCTATTATGAAGTTTGAGCCTTCTACTGGTATCGGCCTTCTGCGACCACTTTCATCTGGCTCACCCAGCTGCATTTTTATACACTCCACTGCAGTGAGACGACCATTTTCATCACCCAGATATCTCACAGGCTGTGTGAGCCAGTGAAACTTTATACCCTCTTCCAGAGCGTGATGATATTCTTCAAGCCTCGCTGGCATCTCCTGTTCCGAGCGCCTGTACACGACCGTCACACTCTTCGCGCCAAGTCGAAGGGCCGTCCTCGCTGCGTCCATTGCAACGTTTCCCGCACCCACAACGATGACGTTGTCTCCCTTTTTTACAGGAGTGTCGTAATTCGGGAAAGCATAAGCCCTCATGAGGTTTACACGCGTGAGTATCTCGCTCGCGGAGAAAACACCTATCAGATTGGTACCTGGAATGCCCATAAACTTTGGAGCCCCGGCTCCTATACCTATATAAACCGCATCGAATTCATCGAGAATCTCTCGCACTGACACAGTTTTCCCTACGATCACGTTAGTCCTGACTTCAACTCCGAGAGCTCGTATGTAAGCCATCTCTCTTTCCACTATCGCCTTGGGCAAACGGAACTCTGGAATGCCGTATATCAAAACTCCTCCAGGTTTGTGAAAAGCCTCGAACATAACCACTTTGTAACCGAGTTTGGCAAGATCGGCAGCGCAGGTGATGCCACCCGGTCCAGCACCTATAACTGCAACCTTTTCCGATCTCCTTGGAGGTATTTCTGGAAGCTTCAAACCAATATGTTCTGCCTCCCAGTCAGCCACAAACCTCTCAAGTCTTCCAATGGCTACGGGTTCATGATTCTTCATCTTTCCAACCACACACTGAGCTTCACACTGATTCTCCTGAGGGCAAACCCTTCCACATATTGCGGGAAGGTTGTTGTAAGACTTGATCACTTCGGCCGCCTTTTCAAAATTTCTTTCGCGCACCTGACGTATAAATCCAGGAATGTCTATGTTTACCGGGCATCCCCGGACGCATAGAGGAACCTTACACTGGAGGCACCGTTTAGCCTCCTCCACCGCTTCCTCTTCAGAATATCCCAGCGCCACTTCGTTGAAGTTTCGTATACGCTCCTGGGGTAGTTGCTCCTTCATTGGAGTCTTTTTATCCGGAATGTTCACAGCCATGTTGGTTCACCCACCTTCTCAAGGTAGCGTTCGAGTGCTTTTTTCTCTTCTTCGCGGTAGATCGTCAACCTTTTCAGTAGCTCATCCCAATCCACAAATCGACCATCGAACTCCGGACCATCGACACAGGCAAACCTTATCTTCCCGTTCACCGAAACTCTACAGGCTCCGCACATCCCCGTGCCATCTACCATTATGGGATTTAAAGAAGTCCATATTTTGAGGTCCCTCTCTCGGGCGAGAAGGGCACAGAACTTCATCATTATCGTGGGACCTATCGCCCAGGCGATATCCACTTCGTCGGAATCGAGGACAACCTTCATCGCATCGGTAACAACACCTTTCATACCAAGGCTTCCATCATCAGTTGTTATCAACACGCGATCCGCGAAGTCAAACTCGTCTCTCATGATTACCTGATCTGCCGTTCGTCCTCCAAGAATCACTGTGACACGGTTACCCGCTCTCTTCAACTCTCGCGCTATGGGGTATATGGCGGCTATACCTACACCTCCACCCACCAAAAGCACATGTCCAAACCGATCGATTTCACTGGGATGCCCCAGAGGACCGACAACGTCTGCGAGTTCATCCCCCTCCTTGAGAGAACAAAGCTCGTAGGTCGTCTTACCAACGGCTTTCACAACAATCCGCACCTTACCATCCTGAGCGTCCGCTATTGTGAGAGGTATCCTTTCGCCCTGCTCGTGTATGCGGACCACAAGAAATTGCCCCGGTCTTGCGTGTTGTGCAACTTCTGGCGCTTCAACCCAGAAGTCATGCGTTCCTTCTGCGAGCCTTCGTTTTCTCAATATGCGGAACACTGCACTCCCCCTCCTCTTAAAGAACTATGTTCACCAGTCTCTTAGGAACTACCACTATCTGACGCGGTTCTTTCCCCTCCAGCCATTTTTGAACACGCTCACTCTCGAGCGCTATTTTCTTTATCTCGTCTTCACTTGCATCGGCGGGAACTTTTATACGATCCCGAACCCTTCCTTTAACCAGAACAGCCAGTTCGTACTCTTCTATTTCCAGTGCCTTTTGATCGTATTCAGGCCAGGATTGCTCTATGGTAAGCCCTTCTCTCCCAAGACGATTCCACAGCTCATCCGCAAGATGGGGTACAAAAGGAGAAAGCATCAAGGTCAGTTTTTCAGCTATCTCGCGCAACAGCGGCAGATTCCAACCTGATTCATCCACAGAGTCGAGATACTTCGAAAGCGCGTTCACAAGCTCCATAAAACCGCTAACCGCAGTGTTGAAGTGAAAACCACCTTCTATATCCTCTGTGATCTTTTTTATCATTAAGTGAAGCTTTCTGTAAATCTCCTTTTCTTCCTGAGTTTTCGGCTCCACCGTGGCGTTCTCATCAACAGCTGGAATACGTTCAATAAGCCTGTCGAAGATTCTCCATAGCCTCCTGACGAATCTGCTAACACCTTCTATGCCCGCGTCGCTCCATTCAGCATCTTTTTCAGGAGGTCCCATGAAAAGTATGTACAGTCTGAGAGTATCAGCTCCGTATCTTTCTATCATCTCATCGGGAGAAACAACGTTTCCTTTGGATTTACTCATCTTGGCACCGTCTTTGTAAATCATCCCCTGAGTAAACAGATTCGTGAAGGGTTCATCGAAATTGAGATAACCGAGATCATGGAGGACCTTGGTGATGAATCTCGAATACATCAAATGGAGTATGGCGTGTTCAACCCCTCCTATATATTGATCCACCGGAAGCCAGTAGTTCACATCATCCACATCGAAGGGCTTGTCCTGGGCGTGCGGATTTATATATCTCAGATAATACCAGGAACTGTCAACGAAGGTGTCCATGGTATCCGTCTCGCGCACGGCGGGACCGCCGCATTTCGGACAGGTGGTATGCAGGAACCCTTCGTGTTTCTTGAGAGGCGACTGTCCCGTGGGTTCGAATTCCACATCTTCAGGAAGCCTTACGGGAAGCTGACTTTCGGGAACAGGTACCGTTCCACATTTTTCGCAGTAAACGATGGGAATGGGTGCACCCCAGTACCTTTGTCGCGAAATCAGCCAGTCTCTCAACCGGAACTGGACGGCTCCCTTCCCATATCCTTTTTCTTCAAGCCAGCTAATGATATCATCCATCGCTTCATCGCTCTTTCTGCCGGTGAAAGGTCCCGAGTCTTTCATTATACCGGGTTCGGAGTAAGAAGCTTCCATCGTATTCGGGTCCAGCGGTTTGTCGGGCCTGTCAACGACAACTCTGATCTCAAGGCCCATTACCTTTGCAAATTCAAAATCTCTCTGATCGTGTGCTGGAACGCCCATTATAGCACCTGTACCATATTCGTAGAGTATGTAATTCGCAACATAGATGGGAACCCTTTCACCGTTCACAGGATTGATCGCATAACGCCCCGTGAATACACCCTCTTTTCTGGCACCTTCAGACGTGCGTTTGAATCTATCCTCAAGAAGCGTTTTTGAAACGAAAGCTTCCACTTCTTCGCGCCTTTCAGGAAGGGTTACAACATCTACAAGAGGGGATTCTGGCGCCAGCGCCATAAAGGTAACACCCCAGAGAGTGTCGGGTCTCGTCGTGAAGATCTCCATGACCTCATCCAAACCTTCTATAGGAAAGCGAACCAGAGCTCCTTTGCTCTTTCCAATCCAGTTTTTCTGCATTGTTTTCACATGATCCGGCCACCCGGTGAGTTTGTTGAGGTCTTCGTACAATCTGTCCGCATAATCCGTTATTTTGAAGTACCACTGTTCGAGAAACTTTATCGTTACAGGTGTACCGCACCGTTCACAGGCACCGTCCTTTACCTGTTCATTGGCAAGGACCGTCTGACACTTCGGACACCAGTTTACAGAGCCCTTTTTCTTGTAAGCCAGTCCCTTCTCATAAAGCTTCAGAAAAAGCCATTGAGTCCATTTGTAATATTCCTCTTCGCAAGTAGAGATTTCCCTTTCCCAGTCGTAACTTATGCCAATACGCTTTATCTGTTTTCTTATGGTATCTATGTTTTTACGAGTCCATATACCTGGATGAATGCCGTGCTCTATCGCGGCATTCTCGGCGGGTAGTCCGAAAGCATCGTAACCGAAGGGATGGAGCACGTTGAACCCCTTCATTCTTTTGTATCTGGCTACCACATCCCCTATCACATAGTTCTTCACATGGCCCACGTGTATGGAGCCCGAAGGATATGGAAACATTACAAGAGCATAGTATTTCGGCTTTTCGGAACGCTGAGGGGTTCGGAAAATCCCCCTTTCGCTCCAGATTTTCTGCCATTTCCTTTCGATTTCATCGTGTCTGTACTCCATAACATCACCCCTTCTGTTACTGACCATTTGGCACGATTATACTATCTTCACTCCCTATGTACTATCATAAGATAGCTTTTCAAATAGAAGGTTTCAGGAACTAATTGTTTCACCGGATGATCCGGAGGCTGTCCACCATGATAAATAAATATCACATCTGTCTTCGTATCCTTTGCTGCGGAACTGAGCACATCTTCAAATCGCTCACGGGTCACAATGCGTGTACACGAAGAAGAAAGCAGCTTTCCATCATTTCTCAAAAGCTTCATAGCCCTCAGATTCAGTTCTTTGTATCCCCTGAGCGCTGAATCGAGCGATCGGGAGGATTTAGCAAGCGATGGAGGATCCAGAGAAATCGCATCGTAATAGACAGATCCCTGAACGGATTTCAGGTAATCAAACGCATTGGACTGGATAAACTCTGCTTTCTCCAGGGATAGTCCGTTGAGCTTCAGATTCTCCTTCGCAATTTCAAGGGCCCGCTCAGAATAGTCCAGAAAAGTCACATGATCCGCACCGCATGCAAGCGCGTGAATGCCAAAATTGCCCGTGTAAGAAAAAGCATCCAGCACTTTTCCGGTTGCAAACTGACCGAAAACCTTTGCGTTCCATCGCTGATCAAGATAGAAACCCGTCTTCTGACCCCTGGTGTCACAGTAAAATTTGAGTCCATTCAATTCGAACAGCAGAAGTTCCGGACCCGTTCCATAAATCCAACCTTCTTCCACATCAAGACCCTCTTTTTTCCGGCTACTGGCATCACTCTTCTCGAAAATCCCTTGAGGTTCAAACACTTCAAGTAGTGCGTCTATTACCAGCGAACGCAGTCTTTCAACACCCAATGTGTTTATCTGTACCACTATCCAGCGGTCAAAAAGATCAACTATCAATCCAGGGAAATCGTCCGCTTCAGAAAAAACTACACGACAGGCGTTCGAATCATAAAGCAAGGGCTTACGTAAAGACAAAGCCTTTTTGAAACGGTTTACCAGAAAATCTTTTCCAACGTTTTCGTACCTACGCGTGAGAATCCTCAGAGATATCTTTGACCCGGGATTGTAGTAACCCCGACCCAGGAAAACACCATTGCTTGTGAAAATGTCCACAATTTCTCCGGGTTCCACAGCTTCATCAGCGTGTACTATCTCGTTCCTGTAAATCCAGGGATGTCCGTAACACGCCCTTATACGCGGCTGAACAACAATCCGTTTCACAGTTTGGATCTCTCCTCAAACATCACCGAAAGATCATGGAGATTCCTTATTTTCAAAACGAATTCATCCTCGTCGATCTCTATTTCTCCAAAGCTTGGAGGATGACCACCCTTAGGTAAAGAAAGGCTTCCTGGGTTGAAAAGATAAATCCCTCTTTCGAGAAGCCTGATCTCCGGTATATGCGTGTGCCCATATGCGATCACATGCCAGCCTTCGGCAATAGAAAGCTCTACAGCTTTTTCCAGATCAGCATCACCATGAAGACAGAAAACTCTGAGATTCCCCATGCTTTTCAGAACACGCCTTGGCATATCGTCTCTTCCAAGTACCATCAGGTCCACATCGGCATCACAATTACCCCGGACAAAGGTAAGAGGTGTTTCTCTTAATACATTCGCCAGCTCACCCGGGTTGTATCCCTCCGGTATGGGGTTTCGCGGCCCGTGATACAACACATCGCCAAGATGAATTGCATCATCCGCTTCTTTTACGAATGTTTCAACACGTTTCCAGGCACTGAGAGAACCATGAGTATCACTTATGATAATCAGACGCATTTTATCAATCCTCTCTAAAACGGCTTCATCCAGTCCCTGTTACATCTTTCAACCACTTTTCATAGCCAGGAGACACCTTTTCCACAGGGATGGAAAAGATCGCCGGTTCAGAATAAGGATGAAACTCTGCGAGTTTCTTAATCAACTGTTCCTGTTTTTCATCTGGTGTTTTGAATACACACGCGACTTCCTCATCTGTCACGATCTTACCTTCCCACCAGTACGCCGATTCTATATGCCAGCAATTGTAACAACCACAGAGCCTCTCCTCGACAAGTTTCAAACCAACGTTTTTCGCTTCCTCCATCGAAGGAAAAGTGGAATATACGAGCTTCATATAAGACGCACGGGCATCACTATATAGAGATACCCTTCTACATCCACCGGATTTATCTGAACCGGACTGTTGGAATCTTTAAAGTTCAATTCCACACTTTCCGTATCGATGTGTTGACAGGCTTCGAGCAAGAACTTCGGGTTGAAACCTATTATCAAGTCCTCCCCATCCTTTACATCAACCTCAACCTCTTCAACGGCTTCTCCACGATCACTGCTACGTGCTGATACTCTCATGACTTCATCCCTTATTTCGAGTTTCACCGTTTCGGAACCCAGCTTCGCTGCTATTGAAACGCGCTTCAAAACCTCGATGAAAAGATCGTTGTTCATAACAACACGAGTGCGAAAATCCTTAGGCAGAACAGTTTTGTAGTTGGGAAACTCTGCATCTACAACTCGAACCACCATCTGTGTGCCATCAAAGGTGAATCCCACACGTCTACCATCGGTCCTCACGATAAGTTCATCGGAAGAAGCCGATTTTATACTCGAAAGAAAGTCCTTCATACTGTTGAGCGACAGAAGAAACGTGCCCAAAAAACCCGAATCGTTGGTGGTTTCAGCCAACGCCAAGCGGAAGCCATCCGCTGCAACAAAACGCAGATAATCACTATCAAACTCCCAGAGAACACCATTCAGATTTCTCATTATTTCTTCTTTAGCAGCTGAAAACATAGTCCTTTCAAGCATGGTTTCCACCTGAGTAGTGGATAGGGTGATCTCCTCACCGGTAACATCGGGTGAGAATTCCGGGAATTCTTTTGGATTCATTGTTGGAAGCGTAAAGCGGCTCTTTTGAGAGCTGAAGGTGGCGCTGATCCCGTCGTATTCTATATGAACCTGGTCACCTGGCATACTCCTTACAACCTCGTCAACCACCTTACCTTCCACAACGAACGCGCCGTCCTCGTCAGCATTGAACTCTCTCACTTCGGTGACAAAACCTGTTTCAAGGTCAGTTGCGCTGATAGTCAACCTTCCATCAGAAACCTTAAAGAGTATTCCCTGAAGAACAGGTTTAACCGCCTTTGCTGGAACTACCCTCGAAACCATGGAGATTTTTGTTGCAAGCTCTCCTTTTGAAACCGTCAGCTTCACGAAAGACACCTCCACTTCTTGGGTTATTTGCTAACATTCATGGTTCGTACATCAGGAGCCAGTTTTAGGACAGCTTCAACTATAGCTACCTCCAGTGCAACGATAAATGGTAAAGCGATCAGTCTGGGTACAATCATTACTTCATAAGGCATTCCAAACAAGGTATGAAGAAGATAAGGTACGATCCACAGGTTGGCAACACCAGCGGGAACCGCGATGCTTGCTGTGATCGACCACAAATTCCACCTGCGTTTAAAAAGAAGAACAAATATAAGTCCCGAAACTAATCCCCTGAAGGCTGCCACAAGTGTAAATTGTAGCATATAAGGCCCCATAGGGCTTAGCCAGTAACCCAATATATCCGATAACGCCCCGACTATCATTCCATCAATCGGGCCAAAGAAGAGTGCGGCAAGATATATCCCAAGGCTACCGATCCCTATACGTACACCCTCTACACCAAATATAGCTATTCTTATGCTGGCAAACCTCGTTAAAACGATGGTCAGAACTATCAGCAAAGACAAATACGCCAGACGTTTGGTTTTCACAGTCTTAAACACCTCCCGAGGAAATTATAGCATCAAGGCTCATCATAAATGCCACAGGCATTTGGTTAGGTGTTAAAATTATTTTGAATAATCCTAATTCAGGAGGGGTATTATGAAGAAATTAGAAAAGAGGCAAAGAAAGTACTTTCCAGATGACTTCGATCCAACGGACTGGAACCAGGTGGAAACGGCTTTGAAGGGCCTTCTTGAATCGGAATTGAATGAACCTTCCGATCTTGTAGCTCTTGTGGAAAAAGCCACCGAACTTGGTGACATCCTGGAAGAAGAGGCTGCATGGAGATACATTAGCATGACCTGTAACGTCGATAAAAAAGAATACGCTGAAGCCTTCAACCGCTTCTACTCGGAAGTGCTTGCCAGAGCTCAACCCTATGAATTCCAGTTGAAAAAGAAAATATACGAATCTCCCCTGAAAACCGAATTACCAGAAGATTATCAACACATGCTGAAAATCGTGTCAAACGACATCGAACTATTTAGAGAGGAGAACATTCCTCTTCAGGTTAAGGAAAGAGAACTTTCAAACCAGTACGGGGCGATAGTAGGAAACATAACGGTAGATTTCGACGGAGAAAGAAAAACCCTTCAGCAGCTTCTTGTTTACCTCAAAGAACCTGATAGAGACTTGCGAGAACGCGCATGGAGAAAGCGCTACGAAGGTATCTGGAGCAAACGCGAAGAACTCAACCATCTCTTTGACGAGCTGAAAGAATTGAGAATACAACAAGCCAAAAACGCTGGGTTCGATAACTACAGAGACTACATGCATAGATTGAAAGGAAGATTTGAATACACCCCTCAGGATCTCTTCGAGTTCCACGAAGCGGTCGAAAAAGAGGTCATTCCCTTCTTAAAAGAAAGAATCGAGAGGCGGAAAAAGAAGCTTGGAATCGATTCCGTGCGCCCCTGGGATACCTCAGTGGACGTAGATGGAAGGGTTCTAAAACCTTTCAAAACGATAGATGAATTCGTGGAAAAAGCCATAAAAATCCTGAAGAAGGTCCATCCACTCTTTGGCGAAAGACTCGAACTGATGAAAAATTCCGGACTTCTCGATCTTGAAAACAGAAAAGGAAAAGCACCAGGAGGGTATAATTATCCCCTGTTAGAAACGGGAGCACCTTTCATCTTCATGAACGCCGTTGGTCAGAGCGCCGACGTGAGAACCATCCTCCATGAATCAGGTCATGCCATGCACACTTTTGAAACCGTAAACATTCCCATCTCTTTCTACAGACCCAACAGAATGGAAATAGCGGAACTCGCTTCAATGTCGATGGAACTTCTAACACTCGACCACTGGAATGAGTTTTATAAGGATGAAGAGGATTTCAAAAAGGCCAAAATAGAAGAGTTGGAAAACGCTGTTTTCTTCCTTCCCTGGTGTATGACCGTAGATGCCTTCCAGCACTGGATCTACACAAACCCCAACCATACACCGAAAGAAAGAGACGAATACTTCGCCTATCTAATGGAGAGGTTCAATCCAGGCGTCGACTGGAGCAATCTCGACGCCGAAAAAATGACGCGATGGATGTTCCAGCTTCATATATTTGAAGTGCCGTTCTACTATATCGAATACGGAATAGCACAGCTTGGAGCCCTTGCTATCTACAAACGATATCTGGAAGACCCTGGAAGAGCCGTGGAAGATTACATCGAGTTTCTAAAAACAGGATACAGTCTCCCTCTGGACAAGGTTTATGAAAAAGCAGGGATAAAACTCGATTTTTCGAGAGACTACGTGAGAAGTATTGTTGAATTCGTATCGGAGGAGCTGAGGAAGATTGAAGGATAAAAACAGCCAGAATGAAAGAGTCACTCGTGGCATTCAGATACTGACCGGCGATCCCAAAAAGGCTATCGTGAAATTGTCTATCCCGATGATGCTCGCTATGTTCGTCCAGACACTTTACAATCTCGTAGATGGCATCTGGGTAGCGGGTCTGGGGCCGGAGGCACTCGCTGCAATAGGTCTATTCTTCCCCGTATTCATGATTGTTATAGCTTTATCGGCGGGTCTTGGTGTTGGAGTGAGTTCGGCCATCTCAAGACGTATAGGTGCAAAAGACAAAAACGGAGCTAACATCGCCGCCGAACACGGCATATTACTGGCTTTAGTGTCGGGAGTAGTTATCGCTGTTCTGGGACTGGTGGTCATCGATGAGGTGTTAGGAATGATAGGCGCAACAGGGGAAAGCTTAGAACTCTCCATTGTGTACGCTCGTATTCTCCTGCTTGGTTCGATACTTCTAACGTTCAACAACGTGGCTAACGGAATACTTAGAGGCGAAGGGGACACAAAAAGAGCGATGTACGCTATGACGATAGGATCCGTAATCAATATGATACTGGATCCCGTTTTCATTTACACCATGAAGCTTGGAGTGGCTGGTGCAGCTTACGCAACCGTGATTTCAATGGCGATAACATCGTCTTTACTATTATATTGGCTTTTTGCAAAAAAGGATACCTATGTATCGATAAATCTGAAAAAATTCAAATTCAACCTGGACATGACAAAGGATATCCTGAGGGTTGGGCTGCCTTCGTCACTGGCACAAATTTCTATGTCAGTTGCTATCTTTGTGCTGAACTCTTTCGCCGTAAAGGAAGGAGGGGACTTCGGAGTAGCTGTTTTCACGAGCGCTTGGAGGGTGATAAACTTTGGCACAGTACCCCTAATAGGTATGGCGACCGCTGTCACCGCGGTAACCGGTGCGGCCTTCGGTGCGAAAGACGGTGAAAAACTCGAAACAGCACATCTGTATGCGGTAAAACTGGGACTCATTCTTGGATTTTCGGTAATGGCAATTATCCTTATATTTGCTCCCTTCATAGCGAAGATATTCACCTACTCAGAAGGTGGCGCAAGTATATACAACGACCTTGTTATAGCTCTTAGAATACTCAGCGTTTTTCTTCCGGGTGTTCCACTGGGAATGTTGACTTCTTCAATGTTCCAGGGAATAGGACAGGGAGAGAAAAGCCTTGTGGTGACAATTCTTCGAACTGTCATAATGCAGTTGATATTCGCCTGGTTTTTCACCCGGATAATTGATCTTGGACTCGCTGGGGTGTGGTGGGGCATCGTGGTTGGAAATGCCACAGCTGCTAACATAACCTTTCAATGGGGACGTCACACAGTGAAAAAAATCAAATGTGAATTCTCAAAAGCATTATCTTCAAGCCAGGAGGTTACATGCTGAATGGCCAGAAAGAGAGAGGCATTGATACCTAAAGACAGGCAATTCTATAAATTTGCCGCATACGGCTTTCTGAAAAATCTGAGATTTTTTGATCCTTTTATAGTTCTGTTTTTCAGAGAGATGGGCATGTCTTTTTTACAGATAGGATCACTCTTTTCTATAAGAGAAATAGCTACGAACCTGCTCGAAGTACCAACAGGTGTTGTGGCAGACGCTTATGGGAGACGGAGGTCAATGATCTTCTCATTCATATCTTATATAGCCTCCTTCTTCGTATTTTATTTTTTACCCCATTTCTGGTTTTACGCAATGGCAATGGTACTTTACGCCTTTGGCGAAGCGTTCCGCTCTGGTACCCACAAGGCCATGATCCTCGAGTACCTGAGAATCAAAGGTTTGGAACACCTCAAAGTGGAATATTATGGCCAAACGCGAGCAGCCTCACAGCTCGGCTCGGCAATATCTTCACTCATAGCTGCCACCATAGTCTTTTACGCTGGAAGCTATCGAATAGTCTTCCTCGCTTCTGTAATCCCTTACGTGATCGAACTCTTCCTTATGCTCTCCTATCCAAAGGAATTGGATGGCGAGATCATCAAAGATTCCAGCCAGGGATGGTTCAGAGCGTTTTTTGCGAACGTAAAAGAAACAGTACGTGCTTTTGTGCGTGTCATGAAGGAATGGCGAGTATTAAAAACCATGTTGAATTCAGCGGTATACGATGCTTTCCATAAAAGCACCAAAGATTATTTGCAGCCTATACTGGAGTATACCGTTCTATCGTTCCCGTTTTTACTTTTTCTTTCTTCACAGCAAAGAACCGCTATTCTGGCAGGTGTGACCTACTTTTTTCTCTATTTGCTGACGAGCTATGCCTCAAGAAATGCGCACAGGATAGTCAAAAGAGCTCGATCTCTATCTAAAGCCATAAACACCGTATTCCTCGCAGGATCTGTTTTCCTGTTTTTTGCAGGCTTTTCAGTGAGAAACGGTATACAAATACTCGCGGTGTTGCTGTTTATAGTTCTTTACATCCTCATGAACGCAAAACGTCCCATGATGGTGGCCTACATAAGCGATATGATATCCCACAGGGTAATGGCAACAGGTCTTTCGGTGGAATCTCAGTTAAGAACGTTGGGGACCGCTGTTTTAGCACCAGTGATAGGATTTTTCGCTGATAAATTCGGTGTTGGAAATGCCCTGATGATAGCAAGCGTTATCATGGCAGTATTATGGTTACCACTAAAAGTGGAATAAAAAACGAAAAAAGTGAAATGTCTCGACTTTTCACAAATTCAAAAACCGATGATTCCTCATCCGCTTACTGAGCTCTGAGAAGTCCTGTGTGCCTAAGCAACCAACTACTGAACCGCTGGTTTTTCTGCTTTCTTTCCCTCACAAAACGCATGTGATCACACGACTTTCACGAGCGCTGGGTGTTTTTTGCCTTTCCCTTCTTCATCACACATCTCGGTTTCTAAGTCTTGCGAAGCGCCGCGTGAGCGCTTAAGCAAATAATTACCGAGCCGCATGAACGCGGCGAGATGTTACCTTTCTACCTTTTCCGGTTCCAGCATAGAGCTTTTACAGTCTTGCGGAGCGGAAAAGCAAGCACTCATACAAACGATCGCCGAGTCGCAGGTTTTTCTGCCTTCTTCTCCCACAAAACGCACTTGATCACACGACCTTCACGAGCGTTGGGGTTTTCGCCTTTTCCCTACCACACATCTCGGTTTCTAAGTCTTGCGAGGCACCGAGCGAGCGCTTATGCAAACAATTACCGAGCCGCACGGACGCGGCGAGCAGAAAGCTGA
>DPRG01000145.1 GCA_003538775.1 Thermotogae bacterium | reverse complement strand
TGAGGAACTGATTAAATACCTTGAATCTGAACTTACTATCAAGCTGGTCACCGCTTCTGTATGACCTGTCAGTAAGTTGAGCTGTTTCCAACTGCCTATCTCCCATATCTTGATCGTTCTATCGAGTGAACCGCTTGCAAACCTTTTTCCGTCAGGAAAGACGACTATCGAATAGACGGCAAGACCATGTCCGAGAATGGTCTTGATGTTCTTGTTGCTTTTCAGATCCCACACCCTTATGGTTGCATCCAAGGAACCACTGAAAAGATATACTCCATCCAAACTGAAGGCAAGCGAAGATACCCAGTCTTTGTGACCGGTGAGCGTGGTTATCAACTGTCCGTCTTTGACTCGCCAGATCTTTATGGTCTTGTCGTAAGAACCTGTCGCAAGGTACTCATCGTCAGGGCTGAACGCAATGGCTTTAACAGTCATCGTGTGATCTGTTAGGAGATGAACCTTCTCACCAGTTTGAAGATTCCAAATGATCACCGTGCCATCTCCAGCACCACTCGCTAAGTATTCGCCGTTGTGGCTGACGGAGATACAAGCGATCGTATCATCATGTTCGAGTTCTGGTCCAACTTGTTGGAGTGTTTCAAGTTCAAAGAATTTGATTTTCCCATTTGAAAAACCTGCGGCGATTTGTCCTGTGGGTGTTACACATACCGACATAGCCACACCAGCATTGATAGAGTTTACCTGTCTTTGCAGATTGGCGATTGTCTGAGCAAAGCAAGAAACAGAGAAAACAAAGAGGACTAAGATCAAAGTCAACAGAGATTTGACCATACCATCCCCTCCTTGAATGAAAAATACATACTCAGTATAGCATGAAGAAATCATAACCAGAAAAATATTGGAACTGCTGGCAGAGTGCTATGCGTAGATCTGAATTTTTGTGTTGGACAGGGGAAAATCAACTTGCTGTTGTAAAATGATAATAAAAGCGCAGAAAGGGAGGTATGAGCGGTGTCGAAAATCTGGGTTGAAAAGATCTTGGTAGAACCTGAAGTCTATCTTTTGAGGATTGATGACAATCAAACCAAGTACTTTGAAGCGGTATGGGAGATTGCAGAAGGTATCAGCTACAACGCTTATCTTGTCAGACTGAACGGTGCAAACATTTTGATCGATGGTTGGAAAAAGAATTACACCGAAGAATTTCTCAAAGCACTCTCAAGCTTGATCGATCCAAAACAGATTACGCACATAATCGTGAACCACACCGAGCCAGACCACAGCGGTACACTTCCCGCAGTTCTTCAAGCCAATGAAAACAAAGCAAAGGTTATCGCCTCAAGTTTTGGTAAGAAACTTCTTGAAAGCTTTTATAACATAACGAATGTCGAAGTTGTCTCGGACAACCAGCAGATGCAGATCGGTGGAAAAACCTTCACATTCATCATGACTCCCATGCTGCACTGGCCTGACGCAATGGTGAGCTATTTAGACGGCATTCTCTTTGGCTGTGACGTTGGTGGAGGATATTCGTTGCCAAACACTGTAGAGGATTCGGACGAAAAGATCGTTGAAGAATATCTTCCATACGTCACCAAGTACATCGTGACCGTGATAGGCCATTACAAAAGCTACATTGTAGAGGGGGCAAAGAAACTTTCGAACCTGAGGATAGAAGCCATCCTCCCAGGCCATGGGTTGATATGGAGAAAAGACCCGCAGAGACTTTTGCAGCACTACGTGGATGTGGCAAACGGCGTGGCAGAAAAAAGAAAGATCACAGTTGTCTATGATTCCATGTACGGCTTTGTCGAGAATGTGATGACAAGAGTTCTCAATACTCTGCAGAAAAAAGGTTTCAACCTGACTGTTCACAAATTCTCCGACGAAAGTGAATCTTCTTTGGCTGAGATACTCAAAGACATTCCAGATAGCGCTGCGCTGGTATTCGGCGTTTCAACTTATGAAGCGGAAATTCATCCGAAGATGAGATACGTTCTGTATGAAGTCATGGACAAGGCTAATTATGAAAAGCCCGCACTCTTTTTCGGTGTTCACGGCTGGGCGGCGTCTGTCGAGATAACTGTGAAAAAACTCTTGAAAGACGCGAAACTCAAGTTCATCTCTTTTGTTGAAACAAAGGGTGGAAAAATCGACGAAGGAAAGCTTGAACAGGCGATCGAACAGCTTATGAAAGAAGTGGGGTGAAACAGATGAAGATCGTGATCGTGGGTGATGGACCTGCTGGAGCAGAGCTCGCAAAACTCTTGGCAAAACAAAACGAAGTGACGATCGTCGAGAAAGAAGAACTACCTTATTACGTCAAGCCCATGATGAGTCACTATGTTGCGGGCGACACCTCAAAAGAGCAGCTTTTCCCGTACTCTCTTGAGTGGTACGAAAGTAAAGGCATAAGACTTCTTCTCAAAACAGAAGCAGAGAGAATCGATATTGAAGGCAAAATTCTTCATACAAGTGCGGGTGCTTTGAGCTATGATGTTCTGGTACTCGCGATGGGTGCGAAGGCTCGAAACATTTCCATACCGGGAGCAGAAAGGATGCTCACGTTGAGAACGTGGCAGGATGCCGAAAAACTGAAAGAAAGAATCGAGAGACAGAAAGAACTTCTCATAATCGGGGGAGGCTTCATAGGGCTGGAACTTGCCGGAAATCTCTCGAAAAAAGGCTACAGGACAAAGATAGTGGAAAAGACAAACTCTTTGCTGAATCTGGACAAAGATTTGACCGAGAAAATCATGGAACGTCTCGAGGGTTATGGGGTGGAATTTTTCTTGGGAAGGAACATCGAGAAGATAGAGAAAGACACTCTAATTACCGACAAGGAAGAAATACCTGCAAAGCTGGTCCTCTGTGCGATTGGAATTGTTCCTCAGATTGAACTTGCAAAAGAAAGTGGCCTGAAGGTGAACAAAGGGATCCTCGTCGATCGCAGTTTCAGAACCTGCGCACCGAACATCTATGCAATTGGTGACTGTGCCGAGTGTGATGGGATCATCTCTGGAACTGCGAAGGCAGCGATGGAACAGGCGAAGGTCTTGGCAAATGTTCTGAGCGGTGCCTCTGAGGAGTTCGACTTTCGATTCAGATCTTCCTATTTCAAATTCGCGGATCTTCCCATAGCGATCCTTGGCAGGCTGGAAGGTGAATCACAGTGGATCGATGAACACACCAAAGCTTTTTACAAAGACAGCCAGATCGTCGGGGTAGTTGTCTTGGAAGACATGAAGACTGCTCGCTCGTGGGAGGAAAGGCTCAGAACCTAAAAGATTCACATTGAAGCGATCTATGTAAGAAATACTCACAAACACAATCGGGTATTTCGAAGCAAATGTGAACCAAATCGCTTTTTGTCCCAGGATGTCTGTTAATTAGCTCCGAGAATCTAACCTTCAATTGCCTAAGGGGGCAGAGTTCAGTCAACATATGACTAGAAAAACAGTGGAAAAACCCGAAGATTTCGATAGATACCTCGATGAACAGTTGAACAAATTGCAGACTGACCACATAGACATGTACCTCATGCATGCATTGAACGAGCAAAGGTGGGAGAAGATAAAATCCTTAAAATTCTACGAATTTTTCGAGCGAGCCAAGGCGCAGGGGAAAATCAAATTCGCCGGTTTCTCTTTCCACGACAAGTATCCCGTGTTCAAAGAGATCGTGGACGGTTACGATAGCTGGGATTTCTGCCAGATTCAGCTGAATTACATGGATGTTGATTACCAGGCGGGACTCAGAGGACTCAAATATGCGGCATCGAAGGGTCTACCGGTGGTGATCATGGAACCTCTCAAAGGGGGAAAGCTGGCGAAACTACCAGACAAAGCAAGAAAGATCTTGAACAGGCACACCCAGCGATGGTCAGACGTTGAATGGGCCTTCAGATGGCTCGCGAATTTCTCCGAGGTCGCGGTCATCCTCAGTGGGATGAGCACGCTCGAACAAGTTCGCCAGAACGTCGAGATCGCACAGCGCCTGACGGTTGGAAATCTGTCGGAAGGTGAACTTCAATTGATTGAAGAGGTGAAGAGGACTCTGGAATCCTACGCGGTGATAAACTGCACCGAATGCGGTTACTGCATGCCGTGTCCGAGCGGGGTGGACATTCCTGGCAATTTCAGAGTTTACAACGAAACGATCATGTTTGAAGACTTCGAGGGTGGAAAAGGTATCTACAGATGGTTCCAGAGTCAGAAAATAGCGGCATCCTTCTGCACAAAGTGTGGTGAGTGCCTCAGCAAGTGTCCACAGGGTCTTGAAATCCCATCACTCATGGAGAAAGTTCACAGCGAGCTGGGAGCATGAAGTCGAAGTGCTGAGAGGAGGTGGACCTTCTGGACAAACTGATCGTTTATTACAGCTGGTCCGGTAACACGCGAAAAATCGCACAGACCATCAAGGAATTGCTCGGCTGCGACATCGTTGAGCTTGAGCCCGAACAGGCTTACCCAGGTTCGTACAGGGAAACAGTTGAAGAAGCGAAAAAAGAGATAAAATCCGGTTACAGACGGCCCATAAAAACGAAGATCGATGTCGAAAAATACAACATTTTGTTTCTGGGCTCACCCAACTGGTGGGGTACACTCGCAGTACCCATCATCACTTTCCTATCCCAGCACGATCTATCCAACAAGAAGATCGCCCCTTTTTTCTCACACGGTGGTGGGGGCATGCAGAACATGCTGGAAGATCTGAAAAAGCTCTGTCCCAAATCAGAGATACTTCAACCTTTCGTCGTCTACAGTGGCGGAAAGAAAGATCTGAAAAAAGATATCGAGGTGTGGCTGAAAAGGATCCAGGTACTTTAATAATCGTACACCGATCAACAGCCATCATATGGAGGCCACATTGTGGCTGATGGAGGTTGTTCGGCGCCGGCGGGAGTGATGTCTACATTTTGAAACTGGACAGCGATGGAAATCTGTGATTCAAGATAATTGTCAGAGGAAAACAATCAGGAATAAAGCATGAGCAGTAATTGAAAAAAATGCCCCTCTGGAACAACCGGTTGTCCAGGTGTATAATCGAAGAACAAAACTCGCAAAGAGGTGAGCCCTATGGAAAAAAGGGTTCTTGGAAGAACGGGTGAGAGGCTTTCTGTGGTTGGATTTGGAGGGATCGTTGTCATGAACGAGTCCGTGGACAGTGCAAAGAGAATAGTTGCCAGGGCGGTCGAAAGGGGTATAAACTACTTCGACGTGGCACCTTCTTATGGAGACGCGGAAGAAAAGCTCGGCCCGGCACTGGAGCCGTACAGGGACCAGGTGTTTCTTGCCTGCAAGACGATGGAGAGAACAAAAGAAGGAGCCTGGAGAGAACTGAACGAATCTCTGAAGAGACTACGCACAGATCACCTCGATCTCTATCAGTTTCATGCCGTGACCACGTTAGACGAGGTGGAGGCTATCTTTTCACCCAATGGGGCTATGGAAACCTTTTTGAAGGCAAGAGAGGAAGGATTGATAAGGTACATAGGTTTTTCTGCTCACAGTGAAGAAGCGGCCCTCGCGATGCTGGAGAAGTTCGATTTCGACACGGTGCTTTTCCCACTGAACTGGGCAAGCTGGCTGGGAAAAGGTTTCGGTAAAAAGCTCTACAGTAAAGCCAGAGAAAGAAACATGGGAATTCTGGCTATAAAGGCTCTGGCAAAAAGACGTTTGGAAGAAGGGGAAGAGAAACGCTGGGAAAAATGCTGGTACCACCAGGTGGACGATTTTGAAGAGGCGTCCATGGCACTTCGATTCACACTTTCACTCCCTGTCACTGCTGCCGTGAGTCCGAGTCACCAGGAGTTTCTGTGGTGGATGTGTGATATCGTTGAAAAACAGGGAACAGAAATCACCGAAGAAGAACTGCAGATATTGAAAGAAAAAGCGCAGAATCTGACACCTGTTTTCCCACTCGATCAATCCTGAGCCATGTGCTGAATTATTCTCAACAATCTCCTTCTCACTCTTCCATCCTCTTCACACCAGAAGGCAGCAAACAG
>DPRG01000120.1 GCA_003538775.1 Thermotogae bacterium | reverse complement strand
TAAGGAACGACCGCTGCGATCTTGATGGTAGCCGCTCCAGCAATTCCCACAAGAGCTATCAGCAGAAGCACTAATAAAAACTTATCCCTCACTGCGTTCACCCTCCTTCTTGAAAGTTTGGGATCCATAACTTTTATATCACAAAAATCTTAATTGGGCAACTTTTAAAGTGAAACTTTCTTTTGCGAACGCACTTTGTCAGACGTACGGTTTTATTTACTCCGATTTTACGTTCCACATCATCATGTAGTAAAATTCCATGCGGGTTTACGTGATATCATTGTGGAACCTAACTATCTGTTTGGGGGTGTGCGGCTCTGGAGGTTTTGAAGACGACGGCTGCTGGTGTTGGGATGGCCGTGATCTTTGGGCTTTCTTTTATGTTCACAAAGAACGCCCTCGATTTCGTCGGGCCATTCGAGTTTCTGGCGTTCAGGTTTGGCGTCTCGAGTGTGGCCATCCTGCTCTTGCTGGTACTGAGGGTAATTAAACTGAGGAGGAAACCATACTGGAAACTCTTACTGGTGGCTGTTTTTCAACCAGTGCTGTATTTTATATTCGAAACCCTTGGGTTATCAAGAATACCCTCATCTGAAGCGGGAATCATCATCGCCACTATTCCAATAGCAATCTCCATACTCTCGCCCATCTTTTTGAAAGAGTATCCGCATGTGATGCAGATACCTTTTCTCGTGTCGAGCGTCTTTGGTGTACTTTTCATAGTGGGCTGGAACTCTTTTAAGGGAGATCTTTTCGGTGATCTCATGGTTCTGGGAGCGGTTTTGATGGCGGCCTTTTACAACATCGCCTCCAGAAAGTTTTCAAAAGAATTTCGTCCTGAGGAAACGACCTTCGTGATGATGCTGGTTGGTGGGATTTTCTTCAACGTGCTCGCGCTTTTTGAGGGAATCGATTATAAAAAGTTCTTCATCCCCGCGGTGTTTTCCGGGGCGCTTTATCTGGGAATACTTTCGTCCGTTCTCGCTTTTTTCCTTATAAATTACATGTTGACTAAGGTTTCGCCCGTGCAGTCGTCCATCTTCGCCAATCTCACAACGGTTGTTTCAGTACTGGCGGGCAGTTTGATTCGCCATGAGGAGTTGCACTGGTATCACCTGTTTGGAATGGTGATGATCCTGCTGGGAACATGGGGGGTCAATTACATAGGTTTCAAACACAAAAAAATCGGTGAGGGTTAGAAAAAAGAGAGGGCAAAAGCCCTCTCTTTTTTGGGTATCACCATCTATATCCAGGGGTTCTGGCAGGTGGTCTGAGTCTTGGAGCGCCGTATCCGGGATAACCCCAGCATGGACAGCGGTATCCGTACGGCCTGAAGGTGCGGGTTCTTAGCTGTGCTATTTTGTTCTTCAGCTTCGCCAAGTACTGAGTGAAGTCCACGGTTTTTTCTCCAACAGTGACTTTAAGAGGAAGAACATATTCTTCTCCGGCTTTTTGTATGAGTTTCCCTTCCACCAGTATTTTCTGTCCCATCGATAATTCGACTCCCGCCAGTCTCCAGAGTGGATGTAATAGAACCTCACGTGTTCCATCATCCGTTTCCACCTTCAGTACAGCGGGCCTTTCAAAGGCGATCGCGACAATCTCACCTTCAAAGCTCACATCCGTGGCGTTTTTCAGGTATGACCTGGCTCTCTCCAACTTTTCTTCAGGTGGAAAATTCCAGTTCTGGTATCCCGGAGCCGGAGCATCCCAGAACCTCGGAGCCGCCAGAAGGGCAACGGAAAACGCCAGCATCAGAAAGGCGATAAGCGATGTCCTCTTCATTTCTGTCACCACCTCCCTCATTATTTCTCCAGATAGAGTTTAGCGGTCGAACCATTAAAAAATCCTTAGAAAAACCTTAGAGAATCCTTAGAAATCCACGGGATAAAAACCAGTGTCGATTCTGAGTCTGTCAAGAAGGGAGGTGATGAGTTCCGATATGATCTGAACGTGCCCTTTTTCCCACAGAGCAAGGGTGTTAAGTATGCGTTTCGCCTCATCATCTTCGGCCTGTTCGGCGTTCCGTAGGTAAAAGCTTTCAAAGTCTTTTTCTATAAGCAACGCCATTCTGAGAACGGAAACGTCTGCCAGATCACCATCTAAACTCTCAGGAACGAGCTTCTGAGCGGTGAGTTTTTCCATAAAAGTCTTGCTTTTGTCTTCGATAGAAAACGAGACTTCTCTGCCTTCCGGAAGGGATCGTTTGAGTGCCTTTATGAACTCCACGTGTTCTCTTTCCATATCTGCAAGCCATTTGAAGGTTTCTTTCACGAGTTTTGGCTTGACCTTTGAAGAGTACTCTGTGTAGAAGCTCACACCCGTTCTTTCGAAGGCTTCGGCCATGTCGAGAACGTTTTTCAACTTTTCATTCATTCGCATTACCTCCCGTAAGAAAGGTATCAACACCTTTTGCTGCGCGGTGTCCATCTTCTATCGCATGGATGATGTCTGGACCATGGACGATGTCGCCAGCAGCAAACAGCCAGGGTATAGAGGTTTGACCGTATTCGTCCGTCAGAAGCCTTGCGCCCACAAAATCCAGTTTCTGACAAATCTCATCGGGCAGGAGTGAATAATCGGGAGCCTGACCAATGGCTTCAATCACCATACTCGCGGTGAGTGTCTTTCTTTCATTTTCATTGTATATCGGATTGAACTTACCCTTTTCATCGAAAACCCTGATACATCTTTTGAGCTCCACGCCTTTCAATTCGCCGTTTTCCACAAGGAACTGTCGGGGTCCCCAGGTGGGATGTATTTCGACACCTTCTTCCAGCGCTTCTTCGATTTCCTCCTTATCGGCTGGCATTTCTTTTTCGCTCTCCAGACAGGCTACTTTGACGCTGACTTTTCCATACTCTTGCTTCTGGAGCCTTGCCACACTCCTCGCGATGTCCATCGCGACGTTCCCTCCACCTATAACGACCACATCGTCTGTTACCGCTGGTTTGGGAGCGTCGCCTCTCAGGTAGTCCCTGATCTTTTCCAGAAGCGGAAGTGCCTGAAGGACCATAGGGTGATCGGAGCCGGGGACTTTTGTCGATCGGCCTTTGGTGAAACCCACGGCGAGGACGATAGCGTCGTGTCTTTGCTTGAGTTCGCTCAAAGTGATGTCAACACCCACTTTTGTATTCATAACGAACCTGACTCCAAGGGATTCTATGAATGCGATGTCTTTATCCAGGACGTCGTCAGGAAGACGGTATCGGGGAATACCATAACGCATTACACCACCTGGTCTTGACTTCGCTTCATATATGGTAACGTCGTATCCCATGAGCACAAGGTAGTAAGCGGCGCTCAGGCCGGCGGGACCGGAACCTATGACACCAACGCTTTTACCGGCAGGTTTTACCGGTTTTGCATCGAGAATCTCGTGGTACCGTTCCAATGGCACGGAGTCGGCTATATAACGTTTTAACCATCGAATGGCAACGGGTTCGCCCCTGTGACCTATTGAACAGGCCGTTTCACATTTGTGCGTACATACCCTTCCGCAGACCTCGGGTAATGGATTTGTTTTGTAGAGATATCTCAAACCTTCGTCCAGATTATCTTTCCAGATCTGATGGATGTACTGGGGAATATGCATCTGCGCCGGACACGCCGAACGGCACAGTTCACATTCGACGCATCTCGAAGCCTCCGCTATAGCCTGTTCTTTGCTGTAGCCTCTCACCATCTCTATGAACGACGTTACACGTTCCTGAGGTTCGATCACGGGCATTTCCACGCGATCGAGATCGAGAAGATCCGAGTCTTCGTCTCTCTCATACCCAACAGGATATTCCACACTGTGGATACCTTTCTCGTTGGGTACGAAGAAGAAGGTGTTGGGATCTCTGCTTATGTGGATATACTCGCGTGTCATCTGGAGCGATCCCGTGGTACAGACATCTACACACAGAGCGCAGAAGGAACACCTGCCGTAATCTATGGCCGGTCTCCAGTTACGTTTACCGGGTTCTGTCGGTATCTCCTCAAATTCGACCATGTGAATGGCGTCGGTGGGACAGACTTCCGCACAAGTACCACAACCCACGCATTTATCCCAGTCGTTGACGTGAAAACCGCGGTATCGAGGGGAAGCTTCGCGGTAGGTTTTCGGAACCCTTATCGTCACGGGTTTTTTCACAAGGTATTTGAGTGCTGAGGCCGGACTCCAGAAACTCTTCTTTGGAAGCTCCAGTCTTTTGTTCATACTTTCACCACCTTATCGATCGATTTCTGGAGGGCACACATCCATCGTGCCAAGCCACAGCGGCACGTCTTCAATACGTGTGCCGGGAAGGTACTTTTCGATACCGTAGAGTCCCTGCGGATAAGAGGCTCCTCTAACGTGCACTCTATAAGGAGTTGTTTCGCCTGTGGAGACGACGTAGTAGCCGTATTCGCCACGCGAGGATTCCACATGAGCGTAGGCTTCACCAGGAGGTATCCGCCACTTCAACGCGTTACCGGGGAGTTTAACGTTGACGGGTCCTTTTTTCGGCATCTTATCGAGGACCTGACGTATGATGCGAATGCTCTGCTGTATTTCCAGGAGCTTGAGGTAGCCTCTGGTGAAGGCGTCACCGTCTTCGCCGACCGGAATGTCGAAGTCTACCCATTCGTACGCAGCGTACGGATCGTATTTCCGGATATCGTAATCAACACCGGTAGCCCTGAGCCCGACTCCGGTTATGCACATCTCCTCGCACATTTCGCGGGTGAGCACGAGCTTACCCCTAAGCCTTGTCTGGATAATCCGGTTTTTCATGACCAGATCGATGTATTCGGGTATTCTCGACTCCAGATAATCCATCGTTTCTCTGATGAGGGAGTCGATACCTTCAGGCAGATCTTTTCTCACGCCACCTATTATTATGTACATGTGGTATATTCTCGCGCCGCTTATGTGCTCGAAGATGTCAAGAACACTGTCCCTGTCAGCCGTTGCCCAATAAGGGAAGGTGTACAATCCCGTGGCACCTCCGATTCCTCCTATCGAAAACAGATGAGCGGCTATCCTTCCCAATTCCAGTATAAGTGTTCTGATCCAGTGAGCTTTCTCTGGCACTTCTATGCCCGCTATCTTTTCCACAGCCATGGCGTACACCATCTCGTTTATATCGGGTTCGGGCACACATATGCGTGGAATCAGTGCGAGATTCTGTATCCACAATCTTCTTTCCATGAGTTTTTCGAATCCTCTATGTAGAAATCCGGGAACAGGCTTTGCTTTCACCACAGTATCTCCGTCAACCCGTAGATGCACGCTGAAGTTTCCGTGCATTCCGGGATGGTTTGGCCCGAAGAAAAGCTCGAACTCCTTCATTTTTGATCACCTTCTTCAACGATGAAATCCGCAAACGGCACTTTATAATCCCTTTCACCGAACTTTTCTCTGGAGTATTTCAAAGGATCGAAGTCCTTTCTCATGGGAGGGATGTCGTCCCAGAACTCGAGGAAGAGGGGTTCCATTTCCGAATTTCCGTCGAATTCAACGCCGAAGAACTCGTGTATATCACGTTCGTAATATTTCGCCGTTGGGAATATATGCATAATCGTTGGGAAATGTGGGTTAGATCGAGAGATTCGCGTCTTCAGTGATATCTGGGATCTGCTATCCCAGTTCCAGAGATGGTAGACGAGTTCGAACTCGTTGTCGTCTATCCAGTCCACACAGCTTATCGTGGAAAGATGTTTCCACCCATAGCTTTTCAACTCTCCGAGGGCTGCATGGAGCTGATCAGGAACAATGGAGACGAAAGTGTGGTTCGGATCGTTGAATTTTTCATCGAGAACACGGTACTTGTTTTTGAGTTCGCTGATCAGTTCTTTGAGATTCATCGTGTTACATACACCTCCCCGTTGAGGGCTTTCAGCTGGTTAGCACGGTACCACTCTTTGTTTTCTTCGTAGCGTTTCCAGCCGTTGGCTTCACCCTTTTCGATCATTTCTCTGAGCTTGTTAAAAGCGGTAAGGATGGCCTCTGGTCTGGGCATACATCCTGCGATGTATATGTCAACTGGCAGATAGAGATCCAGTCGGGTGATCACGTTGTACGAATCGTAGTATATTCCACCGTTTATCGTGCAGGAACCAAATCCTATAACATATTTTGGTGTTTGCATCTGTTCGTATGTATAGATAACGCGTCTCAACGTTTTAGTGGCGAGGTATCCGGTTATCAGCAGAACGTCAGCCTGACGGGGTGTTGCCATGGGGCCTATTCCAAAGCGTTCCATATCGAATCTCGAGGTCATCGAAGGGGGTAACTCCACCGCGCCGCAACCCGTGCAGTAATGTAGCATCCATATCGATCTGGCTCTGAACCAGTCCGCGAGTTTTTCCAGTGCCGAACGTGTTTCAGGGCTCATCTTTCTGTCCATCATCTCACCCCCATTGCCACGAGAATCACCGACTGAATTACGGCGAAGAAAAGAGGCCATTTCCAGCTGAAAGTGACAACCTGTTCAACTCTAAAGCGAGGAATAACAGAGGATATGAGAACCATCAGCGAAAAAACAGCCAGGACTTTTAACAAGAAGAACCAGTAGTTTGAGGCGCCTCCCAGAAAGACGTTGACGAAGATGCTTATATCGACGAAAATGACCAGGGCATGCATCAACGTTAGAGACCCAAGAAACTTGCCAGAGTATTCCACCATTGGACCTGAGGCTATTTCGGCTGGAGCAATCGGAGTATCGAAGGGCTTCTTACCGCTGATCCCGAACATGGAGATGAAGACAACGATGGCACCGATAGGCACCCTGAATAGATTCCAGTTGAGTATTCCTCCCTGCTGGACTTGAGCCATTCCGAGTATCGAGGAGGTGCGGTAGGCGAACATCATACCCATCATCACCATAAGATATGGGAGTTCGTAACCGAACATTTGGGTGAGAGCCCTCATGACCCCTATGGATGCATTGGGATTGCCGGAATTCACCGCGCTCATCGCCATTCCCAGTGAAGCGACGGCCATCAGATAGACAACGACGATGAAATCACCAGACATCGAAAGTACCTGAAGCTTCCCGATAGGTACGAACAGAAGCGTCGCGATGGTACCTCCCAAAGCCATCATCACTCCCATGTCGAAAACAAAACCATGGGAGATTGAGGACTTCGAGAAAAGCTTCGCTACATCTATGAACTGTTGCCAGATGGGAGGTCCGTAACGTCTTTGCACTCTTGCTACCAGTTTTCTCTGCACACCCAGAAGGAACAACCCGAAGACGATTCCAGTGATAATGACAGCGGCAGATTCGAGAATCTTCATACTATCACCTCTCTCACAGTAACCACCAGAGGAAGAGTATCGTCAGTATAGATACGTAGAGATACCAGTCCAGTCTGTGGTTGTAGAAGAGTGTTTTCAAGAAAACTCCGAATTTTTTCAGATTTTCTCCCAGGGCTGTCTCGTAAAAATCTTCAAGCGATGGATGGTGTTCGTACAGACGTTCTACCGGTCTGTAGAAATTGTGCGCGTAATGATAGAGTTCAGGAGAGTTGATGATCTCTCTTGGAATCTCGCCGGCTGTGTAGTTTTCAAGCAATCCCACTCTCACGGATTTTCGCGCGAGGTAGAAGATCACAGCTGCCATTATGAATCCCAGCATGAAGACGAAAAATACCAGGACCGAGTTCCAGCTGCCCAGAGCGCCCCGTATTTCACTGAAACTGAAGGATACAGGTTTGATTCCGTAATATCGCTCAGCCTCTGCGATGGGCTTGAGTGCTATGGATGGCAGTACACCGAATATCACCGTGAGTGCAGAGATTATGATCATCGGCAGCTGCATGATAAAAGGAACCTCTCTGACGTTTTCCAGACGTTTAGGTCTCTGCCCGAAAAACACCGTTGCAAGTGGTCGGAAGACGTAGAGGAAGGATCCTATGGATCCAAAGAAAGCTGCGAACGAGAGAAAGATGAATCCACCGGTTATTGTAGATTGGTAGATCAGCCATTTCGAAACGAATCCCACCATCGGCGGAATACCAGCAGTCGAGATGATCGAAATCAGGTAAGTGGCGAAGGTTACCGGCATTCTATCAACCAGACCGCCGAGTTCGCTCATGTTTGTCGTGCCTGTGCGATACTTGACTGCGGCCATGGACAGGAACATCCCCGCTGCTGCCAGAGCGTGGACGAGAACGTGCAAAAGCCCTCCAGCCACGCTGTAGGAAGAAACCATAGCCAGAGCCATAACGATGTATCCAGCGTGACTTACCGAAGAATAGGCGATCAGCATCTTGGCGTCCTGCTGCTTTATTGCCATAAGGGTACCAACGATTATGCTCACGCCTCCAAGCACTGCAAGGATGTAGTTGGGAAGTGGTAAACCCATGAAATGCGGGGCATTTGAAAAGAGCAGTAAACTGGGAAAGATTACCGTTGTAACAGCCACCACAAAGCTGCCGTATTTTATAAGGTATCCCGAAAGCACAGCACTGAAACTATCTGGGGCGTTGCCGTGTGTCTTCCGAAGCCATGTGTGAAGAGGAAAACTTCCCGCCTTGATCAATCCAGAAAAAACGAAGAGCGCAAAGATTATTAGGTTGAAACCCGCACCGGCCGAAGGAAGCAATGTCCTCAGTTCTTCAATATTTAATGTTGAAAATCGCGTATATAGAAGGAACAATACATAGAGTAACGCCATTGCCCCGGTGGTGTTCATCGCGATGAACGTGCGTGCGGCTTTTTCAGATTTTTCACTCGCTTGAGACACGATGAAGAAAGCGGCCCAGCTCATCAGTTCGAAGAATATGTACAGTGTCATAAGATCTCCGGCCATAAAGAACCCGGGAAGACTCGCAAGGATAACTGCTTCGAAGAATATGTGAGCTGAAGGAGTTCGGGATTTCGAGAGCCAGGATATTTCGAAGAGGAAAATCGTGAGCATAATACCCAGGCCGATGAACGCGAAATACCACTGGATCGGTGAATTGGTGAAGCTTATGGTCACATTCGGGATTATTTCAAAGCTCTGCGAGGGCAGGCCCCATTCACCATACATGGTGGCAAGCTTGTAGAGACCAAGACCGGATGCTAAGGCCAGGAAAGCGCTGGCCCATCGCCTGTCGAATCTGGCCAGAAGGTATATCAAAGGTGAGATTATCAGTAGGCTGAATGAGAAACTCGATATCGTCCCGAACGGACACATGTCACATCCCTCCTAAAACAGAGGCGACATAAGCTCCCACATCCGTTAAAGCCATCTGCGCTTTTTCAGCCAATGCCATAACTGACTCGGGATAGATGCCGGTGAATATTATGAAAATTGCGGCGGCCAGCAGTACAAGTGTCGATAAAGGATGAGAGCACTGTCGTCCACCTGCGATTTCTTCATTGGAGGAAAAGATGTGCTGAACGGCGCGGGTGTAATAGAAGAACTCCACAATGCTGGCGAAGATGAAAACAGCGGTGATTATATAATGCTCCGCTTTCATCATGTCGCTCAGTATTATCAGTTTACTCCTGAAGCCCGCAAATAACGGTAATCCAGCTACCGAAAAAGCACCCGATGCGAATACAAAAGCCATAGCCGGATTTCTTTTGTATGTGCCTTTTAAGGATTCCAAATCGTCGCGTCCTCCAGCTGTTAAAAGTTCAACCGAGAGAAACATGACAACCTTCGCAAGTGCGAGGTTGAAAAGATGGAATAAAGCACCTTCCATGGCATTGGAAAGGGCAGCCATTAACAGCACACCCATTCCTGCCACCGATGAAAATCCGAGCATTTCGCGTAAACTCTTTCTGGTCAGTGCCACCACTTCGCCTATGACCATGGTGAGAACAGCAAGGATCAACAAAGAGTTCTGGGTCGTGCCAGAAGACGACAAGAGAGAGAACAACCTGATCATTGCATAAAATCCAGCCGGTGCAACCATACCGGCTAACAAAGTGGTGATTCCGGCAGATGAACGCCCATAGATCCGGGGTGCCCAGAGGTTCAGGGGGAAAATCTCAGCCTTTAAAAGCAAGGGTGTTAATAGCATCAGAAACACAGTGGTTGCACTTGCTTCAGATATAACGCCCCACTTTTGACTAAGGTCAGCCATGTTGAGTGTTCCTGTTGCGCGGTATACAAGGGCAATTCCAATTAAATAGACGGACGAGGCGAGGGCATTCAGCACCATGTAATTGAAGGTCGCTTTCAGCGATCCAGAGGATTCTCTGAGATTCAGCAGCGCGAACAGAGAGACTGAGGCTATCTCCATGAATACGAAGAGGTTGAAAAGATCGCCAGTAAGAATCATACCGTTTACCGCCGCAAGAAAAGTCATCATGAGGGCGCCGGAGTATCTTTCTGCGCGATACCAGCCGAAAAGCGCGAAAATTGTTAGAAGAAAACTCAGCTGTGTTACCATGACGAAGAACGCGCTCAGATTATCCACCACGAGGTTTATCCCAAAAGGAGTCGGCCATCCGCCCATACCGAAGCTCATGGATTTTTCGATGTTGAAAAGCCCTGCTATTGAGTAAACAGAAGTGAAGAGAGCGACCAGGGTTATAAACAATGTGTTTAACCATCGTCTTTTTGGTAAAACGAATAGAAGGAAGGCTGTCAGCAAGGGAATAGCGATCATAAAGGTTGGGTTCATTCATCCTCACCTCTATTCGAAGAGAGATCGAGTGTGCCAGTTCGTTTGTAGATCTTCACTATGATTGCGCTCATCAGAGCAGTGGTACCAACGCCGATGACTATCGCTGTAAGCACGAGAGCCTGTGGGAGGGGATCCACGGGGTTTATGATCTGCTCTGGAGGGGTCAGAATGGGAGCAACACCGTCTTTTGAGTAGCCTATACTCACCAGAAGTATGTTTACGCCCAGCTCGAGAACCGAGAGAGAAACGAGCATTTTGAAAAGATGGCGCTGGCTCAGCAAACCGTAGACACCGATAGCGATGAGTAAAAGCGAAGTGAAGGTGTAAAGGTTCATGAGTTATCCCCTCCTGTTGTGTGAAGCACAAGGTTGGACAGCTCACTTCCGACTTTGATACCTATGAGGACGTAAATAACGGGAACGATGCCCGAACTGAAAAGCTCTCCTATTTTTCCGAGGGGAAGGAAATTGTAGAGAAACGCGCCCCCAACTGCGAGCCCCATCAATCCTATAAGCACATACACACTTCCGGATAAGCCTTCCAGAGTTCTGAAGACGGTTCTCTTTCTTTCTACCAATCCTCCAGCTACGTACAGAAGCAGGGTTGTTATGGCTATGGTCGTGCCGCCCTGAAAACCCCCGCCCGGTGTGAGGTGGCCATGAATGAAGATGTATATTCCAAGGGTTACCAGCAGAGGTGAAACGACTCTTGCACCGGTCTGTACTATGAAGCTGGAGAAGAGGAAGTTCAACCGTTCTTTCACATTCTTCATGAAAAACGCCACGCCGGTCGCGGCGGCGAAGAGGACTGTTACCTCGCCCAGCGTGTCAAGTCCTCTGTAGCTGAGCACGACAGATGTGACCAAATTAGCGCTCGTTTCTTCGGCTTCGCCGGAAGAGAGAACATTCTTCTGTACGTATCTCGATGACACTCTCTCACTCAGCAATTTAGAGGGTGTTTCCATTACGAGCTGGAAAAGAAAGATGAAAAGTGCCAGAGAGATGATTAAAGCCAGCAGTTTCTTCATTCGTTTTTCCCCCCTTCAACCCTTTTCAGGGTGAAAAGAAGGATAGCAGTCAGCAAACCTGATCCGATTGCGGCTTCGGCCATAGCTACATCTGGAGCTCTCATCAACACGAATACGAAAGCCGCCAGTATACTCAAGGCTGAAAGAAAGATCACAGAGTAGAATAGATTTCGAACCTCTACCGCCATTATTCCTAGCAGGAACATCACGCCCACGATCACGTATTCGAGTAGCGTCATCGTTCATCATCTCCCGAAGAGAGAGAACCTATCTGGTCTACTGTTGTTCCAGGATAAACTTTTGTCTTTGCCACGTAAGCCGCTCTTGCTATAGCGGAGCTTCCTACAGGGTTGGTTAAGGCTATCAGGATTACGAGTACGAGGGTCTTGAGGAACCACTCCGGTCTGATCAGTCCAACGCCGAGGATGGTTGAGAAACTGCCTATGGTTGTAGCTTTTGTTCCAGCTTGGAGGCGGTTCCACACGTCCGGCATTCTGAGAATCCCAAGCGCTCCTAGGAAATAGAAGACTACTCCCACACTTATGAGACCATAACCAAAGTAGCTCATTTTTTCGCCTCCAGATATCGGGCCATGACGATGGTTTCTACAAAAGCAAGCGCACCGTAGATGAGCGCGACATCGATGTAGAAATCTCTGCCCGTGTAGAGTGCGAAAACAACCATACCGCCTGTTATAACGATGTTTAGAGCGTCAAGTGCTGCCAAACGGTCTCCGCCGGTTGGACCAATAACGAGTCTTATCACATTCAGAAGAACCGCTAATACCAGCATTATAAAGAAAAAGCTCATCCGAAAATCCCTCCCGCGAAGCGATCAAATGGGCGCGCGATCTTTCTGTAAAGGGTGTCCGGATCAGTTGGCTTCACGTCGATCCAGTGGATCAGGAACTCTTTGCCTTCAACATCGAGGGTGAGCGTTCCCGGTGTGAGGGTGATAGAGTTGGCGATTAAAAGTTTTCCGAGTTTTGAGTTAGCTTTTGCGGGAACTCGTACAAATCCAGGGTTCAGGGGTATTTTGGGTTGTATAACTCTCCATGCGACGTCCAGATTGGCGAGCAACATCTTCCAGAGAAAGTAGGGAATGTAAACGATCAGCAAGAATAAGCTTTTAAGAACGCCTCTAGCTGGTTCCTTCTTTGCGGGGAGCGCGTTTCCCAAGACAAGCGATACAACCGAAGCCACCACCAGTCCCGTCACGAGTTCGCTCAATACGAACCTGTTGGCCAGGGAAAGATAGATAGCCAGAGATATCACAAATGTCCACAGTCTTTTTTTCATGAGGTTTACACCTCCTTAAAATAAATCGAGATTGTGAAAAACACCACTTTACCCTCCGGGATTATACCACACCCGGGGATGGTAATCAACCGCCTCATTCGTTTTAATTAAAAATGATAGTTTTTATGAAAACAGCAGGGTTATACCCATTTTTACCTTGTCAACCATAGAAGTTATGCTTTTGTGAATCGGCTGTTTTTCAGCTGGGATCCAGCTATTTGAGTATCGTCAAGAGACTTTGGATTGCCTTTTTGAAAATTTTGCTGAGCGTGTTCAAAAAATCGTTGAAAGTAGAAAGATTGATACAGACCTCAGGTTTTGCGATTGCGTGTTCCGCGTTTATCCCCACAAACGTTTACAAACGGATACCTTTATAAAGAAAGTGTGGTGTGTGTTCCAGCATAAAGTTTTCGCAGTTGCGCTCCGCTTTTCTCCTCGCAAGCATTCACAAACAATCGTTACCAGAAAGAAGTGAGGCATGCTCCAGCGTGAAGTTTTCGCAGTTG
>DPRG01000061.1 GCA_003538775.1 Thermotogae bacterium | reverse complement strand
ATCACGTGCGTTTTGTGGGGAAAAGGCAGAAAACCTACAGCTCGGCGATCGTTTGTATGAGTGTTTGCTTTGGTACGTCGCAAGACTTAGAAATCGAATAGTGTGTCCAGGAAAGAGAGCACGATATCATTCGATGCTGGTGAAGATCGTGCGATTCGCGTGTATTTCGTAGAGAAAAATTCGGTCCTAAATGTAGCCTTGAAAAAGCGGTATCGGTGTAAAATTCCTTATTAGAAAAAAACCACGCCACGTCTTTGAACGTGGCGTGGTTTGTAGTTTTTTGGGAAAATCGTGTTCATTCCTCGAAGACAGAATGAAGGAGCTTCTTGTCGATTTCCTCTTTTATCGCGGAGATCACTTTTTCCAGAGGCATTTGTTTTAAATCTTTTCCGCTTCTCAATCTCACAGCTACTGTACCGGTTTCCATTTCTTTGTCTCCCACCACGAGCATGTACGGAATCTTCTCGAGCTGGGCCGCCCTTACCTTGTAGCTTGTGGTATGGCTTTTGGTATCTACGTCCACGCGGATACCGTGGGTTTCGAGTGTCTTTCTCACCTTTTCGGCGTACTCATTGTGTCTGTCTGCTATCGGTATTACTCTTGCCTGCACAGGGGCGAGCCAGGTTGGGAATGCGCCTTCGAAGTGTTCGATGAGTATACCCAAAAAGCGCTCCAGTGAACCGTATAGAGCCCTGTGGATCATGACCGGTCTGTGTTCGACGTTGTCGGGGCCCATGTATTTGAGATCGAATCTTTCGGGCATCATGAAATCAAGCTGGATCGTCGCGCATTGCCATGGACGACCGAGACAGTCACGGATATGGTAATCGATTTTCGGCCCGTAGAAGGCGCCCTCTCCTTCGTTTATTCGATACTCGAGACCCATGGAATCGAGGGCGCGTTTAAGAGCATTCGTCGCTTTTTCCCATGTCTCCTCGTCTCCCATGTGGTCTTCCGGCATGGTGCTGAGCTCCACAAAGTATTCAAAACCGAAAGGTGAATAGAGCTGGTGCGTGAGTTCGGCGACACCCCTCACTTCATCTTCTATCTGTTCCACCGTGCAGAAGATGTGGGCATCGTCTTGTGTGAAGCCTCTGACACGAAAGAGTCCATGAAGGACACCACTGCGTTCATATCTGTGAACCTTACCAAGTTCGGAGAATCTCAATGGCAGGTCGCGGTAGCTCACAGACATGCTCTTGTATATAACTATATGGCCCGGGCAGTTCATCGGTTTGACCGCGTATATCTGGTTTTCTTTTTCTGTGAAGTACATGTTTTCTTTGTAGTGATCCCAATGTCCCGATTGATGCCAGAGTCTTTCATGCATTATCAAAGGCGTCATGATTTCCTGATATCCCCATTCCTTGTGAAGCTTTCTCCAGAATTCGATGAGTTCGTTAAGCACGATAACCCCTTTTGGATGGAAAAATGGGAGCCCGGGTGCGACGTCTGGATGTAGTGTGAATAAACCGAGCTGAGGACCTATCTTTCGATGGTCACGGCGTTTCGCTTCTTCGACGAATTTCAAGTGAGCTTCCAGATCGCTCTTTTTGGTAAAAGCCGTCCCGTATATACGTTGGAGCATGGGATTTCTTTCGTCTCCGCGCCAGTAAGCGCCAGAAACCGAGAGGAGCTTGAAATATCTGGCGTATCCAGTGCTTGGAAGATGTGGACCTCTGCAGAGATCCAGAAACTCACCCTGTTTGTAAAAACTCACTTTATCATCGGGGATTTCCTTTATGAGTTCGATCTTGTAGGTTTGATTTTCCTTTTCCATGAGCTTTATCGCTTCGTCTTTTGGAAGTTCAAAGCGTTCAATCTCCAGGTCTTCCTCGATGATCTTTTTCATCTCTTCTTCTATGCGATTCAGGTCGTCTTCCGTGATCTTGACGCCATCGAGATCAAAGTCGTAGTAAAATCCGTTTTCTATAGTTGGTCCTATGCCGAGTTTGACCTTGTCTTTCCCGTATATCCTCATCACAGCCTGTGCCATAATGTGTGCCATGGTATGGCGAAGGAACTCGAGCGCTTCGGGGTCTTTCTCCGTCACAACGCGGAATTCCACCTCGTCTTTTTGTGGCAGCGGACGTTTGAGATCCCACAGTTGTCCGTCAACAACCGCACCGAAAGCCCTTTTTGCGAGACTTTCGGAAATGCTTTTTGCAACATCTTCCGGCGTGCTGCCGTTTTCTATTTCGACATATGATCCATCAGGAAGCTTCAATCTCACGATCATTACACCCCCATTCGTCATTCATTGTCTTAAAACGATGATACCATGTGTTCCCTGTGGAGTGTATAATCGTTGTGAGGTGAAAGATGATGCATGAACTGACTGTTAAAGAGCTTTCTGAAAAGGTGAAAGCCGGCAAACTGCGTATTTCAGAGGTTGTGGAGTTTTTCCGGGAGAGGATCGATACCCTTAATCCTCAATTGAACGCCTTCATATCGACTGTAAACCCGGAGGTTGTAGAATCGCCTGAAGAAAGCATCCTTCCCGTTCCTTACGCTTTGAAGGACAACATCCTCGCTCGCGGAACGCGTACCACATGTGCTTCCAGGATACTGGAAAATTACGAATCCCCTTACGATGCCACTGTTACCAGAAAGTTGCGCGGAGCCGGGTCAATCCTTATGGGAAAAACGAACCTCGATGAATTTGCCATGGGATCGACGACGGAGTTTTCGGCTTTCGGCGTTTCCCGGAATCCATGGGATCCTTCGAGAGTTCCCGGTGGAAGCAGTGGAGGTTCCGCTGTGGCTGTGGCTGCGGGTATGGTGCCATTCGCTTTGGGGAGTGACACTGGAGGTTCTGTGAGATTGCCGGCTTCTTTCTGCGGTGTCGTGGGATTCAAACCTACGTACGGCCTGGTTTCCCGTTACGGCCTTGTTGCTTTCGCTTCTTCACTTGATCAGATTGGCCCGATCACGAAAACAGTTGAGGATGCCGCGCTGGTGGCTTCAATTATTTCTGGTCATGATCCTCTCGATTCGACAAGTATGAACAGGGAAGTCGATTTTTTGGGAAGCTTAGAAGAGCCAATCGAAGGTTTTAAGGTGGCCGTGCCAAGGGAGGCGCTCGAGACAGACGGACTGGATGATGATGTGAGAGACTCCTTTGAGTATGCTCTTAAACTTCTGGAAAAGCTCGGTTGTACTGTCGAAAGCGTTGACCTGCCTATCCTTAAGTACGGAGTAGCAGCTTACTACATAGTAGCGCCAGGAGAAGCAAGCTCCAATCTCGCTCGTTACGATGGCATGCGGTATGGATTGAGAGAGGCGGGCGACGATCTCGATCAAACTTACAGAAACAGCCGAGGTTCGGGTTTTGGTGAAGAGGTAAAAAGGCGTATATTGATTGGCACGTTTACACTGAGTGCTGCTTATTACGAAGCCTACTACGATAAAGCCCTCAGGGTGAGAAGGCTTTTTGCGAACGCTCTTTCTGATGTTTTCAAAGAGCATCAGGTGATTGCAATGCCCGTTTCGCCAGTTAAACCATATCCGATAGGTGAAATAAAGAGCCCTCTTGTTTATTACCTTATGGACATCTACACCATTCCTGCTAATCTGGCGGGGGTACCGGCAATAGCCGTTCCCGTGGATCTCCGAGAAGGACTGCCCGTGGGCGTCCAGTTTCTGGCGAAAAGGTTCGATGACCCCTTGCTTCTTGGTTTCGCTCATGCCTTTGAAAAGGCCCGCGGAAGTTTTCCGTTACCCAGAGTATCGGTGGAATGAGTAAAGAAGATGTACTTCACGATCCGGAATTTGTGCGGCATCTTCAAAGGGTGCGCACCAGCTTGCGTCTGGCACGCGCTTTGATGAAACAAAGATGGAACTGGAGCGAAGACGACAGGAAGAGATTCGAGGATTATCTCACATGTCGCTTTTCCATATCTACTGACGAGTTAATCATGGGATTGGAGTTGCTTGTTGAAGGTGAATATGAGGACGCTTTCGAGCTTCTGAAGGCTGGACAAATCGAAAGATTATCTTTGAAAGCACTGGTTGAAAAGGATGGGGAAGCAGAGCTTGAATTTGCCATATCCACGTTTCGAAAGGATAGTTTGACAGAGGAATTACTTGAGCTTCTTAACGTAGAACTCTGGGAGTGTCATGAACTGCAAGAATATAAGCGATTTTTAAGTATTTTGAACCGCGCGGAACGCGCGGAGCTTTTTTCAAGGATTCATCATCTTCATCCTTATGTCCAGCGGGCGATTTTTGAAAAGCCAGTGTCTCCGATTGTGATAGACGGCAGTAACGTACTTTATGAACATACTGGTTTTGTCAACGTGGATCGTCTGGTAGAAGTTTTCGATTTTCTTGCCGCTTTGAAAGGCCTTTTATACCCGTACAGAATAGTCTTTGATAAGAATATTCGATATGTAGTGCCTTTTCAACAAAGGGAAAAGCTGGGGAAATGGTTATCCTCATCGTGGGTTGAGGAGTATTCACCGGCTGACGAGAGAATCATTGAGCTTGCCAGAAGGTTGAAGGCGGTGGTTTTGAGTAACGATAGCTTTTCAGAATACGACACACGTGGTCTTAAGTTTTTGAGGTTTGGAGGACGGAGAAAATGAAGCTGGAAGAGTTCGATTACGATCTTCCTGAAGAGCTTATAGCGCAGAAACCAGTGGAACCGCGCGACCTTTCGAGGTTGATGGTGGTCCACAGAAAAACAGGTGAGATAGAACACCGTGTTTTCAGGGATATTGTTGAGTATCTCGAACCTGGCGATCTGCTTGTTTTTAACGTTACCAGAGTGATACCCGCGAGGCTTTTTGTCAGAAAACCGACGGGTGCTAAGATAGAAATACTTCTGCTTGAAAAAATCGATGCCAGAAAATGGAAGTGCCTTGTAAAGCCCGGGAACAAGGTGAAGGTGGGGAATGAGCTGTTAGGTGAAACTTTTCGTGCGCGTTGTTTGGAACGTGCTGAGGAAGGCAGCAGAATTCTGGAATTCGACGACGATGTCGAAGAAATAGTCGATCGGGAAGGTCGAACTCCTCTTCCCCCATATATTCACGAAGAAATCGAACTTGAGAGATATCAAACGGTGTACGCAAAGGTTGAAGGTTCCGTTGCGGCACCCACGGCGGGGCTCCATTTCACTCGCGAGCTTCTGGATAAACTCAAAACCAGGGGAGTGGAGTTCGCGGAGGTAGTGCTGCATGTGGGTATTGGAACGTTTAGACCCATCAAGAGCGAAAATGTGGAAGAGCACAGGATGCACAGCGAGCGTTACTTCGTGGACCACAAGAACGCATCGAGGATATGGAATGCGAGAAAGGAAGGAAGAAGGATAGTTGCTGTGGGTACAACGAGTGTCAGAGTGCTTGAAACGATGGGTATTGAAGGTGAAAAGACTGAGTATGAAGGAGAGACCTCTCTGTTCATCCACCCGCCCTTCGATTTCAAACTTACGGATGCGTTAATCACCAATTTTCATTTGCCAAGGTCCACTTTGCTGCTTCTTGTGAGCGCGTTCGCGGGAAGAGATCTGGTGATGAGGGCTTATGCCGAAGCTGTTAAGAAGCGGTATAGATTCTTTTCGTTCGGTGACGCCTGCTTCTTCATCTAACATGGAAAGGTGGGATGCAGAGGAATGACATTGGTGGCGATACTGTTGACAGGAGTTCTCGCGGGTTTTCTCAACGTTCTTGCTGGAGGAGGTTCTTTGATCACTCTGCCCATGTTGAGTCTCGCGGGCTTGCCTCTGGATATAGCCAACGGTACGAATCGAATTGCCATCCTCATGCAAAATATCGTTGCAACAAATCGCTTTCAGAAGAGCGGGGTTAAGGTTTTTGGTCTGGGTTTGAAACTCGGAATCGCTGCCACTGCTGGAGCGCTTGTAGGTGCTCAAATAGCGGTAAGTCTTGAAAGAGATCTTCTGGAAAAAGTGGTAGGGGTACTTCTGCTGATAATGGCTGTGCTTCTGGTTTTCAAACCGAAACTCTGGACAGAGCCGAAAACAAGGACAGGTAACGCTTTTCTTCGATACGGTAGCTTGGTGGCTGTGGGTGTCTACGGCGGGTTCATTCAGGCTGGAGTGGGATTTTTCATGTTGATACCGCTGGTTTTGATAGAAGGACTCGATTTGTTAAGAGCTAATGCGGTAAAGGTAGTCATCATATTGGTTTACACCATACCTTCGCTAATACTCTTTCTTGCTAACGGTAAGGTTCATGTGGGATATGGGATCTTTCTTGGACTGGGTAATATTATTGGAGCTGAGCTTGGCGCGCGTTTCGCTGTGTTAAAAGGTTCAAAATGGATAAGGATTGTCCTGCTGGTCGCAGTTGTTTTTGGGGCTTCTAAGTATCTTTTCGGCTGAAGAAAAAGAAGAACGATTTAAAACGCGCGTGTCACATGACTGCCAATCGCCTGGTTTTTCACCTGCATCAACCAAGCGCCCCACGCAAATAAGAGGAGAGGTGTGTTTCAGTGTGGAGTTTTTGCGGTTGCGCTCTGCTTGTCTCCTCGCAAGCCCTCACAAACGATCGCTACCAGAAAGAATAAGAGGACAAAATGCACGTGATCACCCGACTCT
>DPRG01000071.1:1993-3181 GCA_003538775.1 Thermotogae bacterium | reverse complement strand
GTTCTTTTTAGGATTGTGTAGCTCGTGAACATCCGCTTTATACTATCTAACACCTTGCTTTCTTCCATGAATCTCCAGTTTGTAGGTTGGCTCCCATGATCGCTTACAAATAGTACCCTCTTATTCCTTTCTCAGATTTCCAATTTTTAGGGAAGCAGTAAAGGAGCAGTATATCATTTTCCATACCTTAGAACGTATTCAGGAAATTTCTTTATTAATTCCTTTTCTTTCTCTAACGGCATCCTTCTTTTAAGTTCTCCCGAAGATATGTCTTTGAATGGGTTTGTTGGGTTTAAAAGAAATTCGTCGAATCTCGATAATACATCTATTTCATTCTCATAATGCCTTCTTGCTAAGGTAGATAAGGTGTCAGTTTTATACACATTTGTGGGAACAACGGCTATTATCTCACCACTGTCAACTTGTTCATCTATAAAATGTAGTGTAACACCCATAGGTTTCATCTCATAAATCGCCCATTTGAACGCATCAAGCCCTCTTACAGCAGGGATAATACCCGGATGACAATTAACAATTCTTTTACCTTCAACACATTCCTTAGATAATATCCCCGCCCCAAGTAAAAGATATAGATCGCACGAATTGTCAATATCTCTATCACTTTTACAAACAATGTAAGGTATATTGTGCGCTTTTGCTATTACCTGCGGTGCTACAGCTTCCGTCTGATCAGGTCTATGTGAAAAAAATACTTGTTTCTTTGGACGATCAACGAAAGGTAAAGCATAAATTTTGTATTCGTAAGGTTTATATAACAAACGCTGAATAACCTGTTCGGTCTTCAAATGAGGAAAATGGTAAGTTATCAGCCCTATAACCTTGGTATTTTTCATCTTACAATTCACTCCTTCCAGTTTCCATAAAGATCCGATCATCAAGCAAAATCGATCTCACATGAACCAGTCAGTGATATTCGTATCTCTTTCTTTTACAGCATAACTCGAACCCATTCAGTTTCTTAAGCTTTTTCATTTCTATATCTTCTAACATAAGCTTCTTTCATCATCACAGTGGAAAACTCAAACGGTACTCTCACGGAGTTCTTTTCAAGCCAGGATTTGTATATTCCCAACACTATCTCAACGGCTTTCTTTCCTTCTTCTCCAGAAATATAAGGGTCGTGATCGTTGCTGACAGCTGCATAGAAATCTCTGTACAGGGGCACAT
>DPRG01000071.1:0-1808 GCA_003538775.1 Thermotogae bacterium | reverse complement strand
GGATCAGGAAGATTCATAAACGGATGAGAATCTTCATCTGGGAATTGCCAGGTTTCGATCCTGTTCACCGCAAGACCACCTATAACCACTGTGCCTTTTTCGCCAAAAATGGATAGCTTTTCTTCAAGGTTTCGTGGATATACCACAGATGTTGCCTCTATTATACCAATAGCACCGTTTTTGAATTTGAGTATCGCCGTGCCGAAGTCTTCCGCTTCTATATATGGATGGTTGAAGTTTTTTATCATTCCGTGTATTTCTTCGACTTCTCCACCCAGCATCCACTGGAGCAAATCTATCCCGTGAGTGGATTGATTCATCAGAACCCCGCCGTCCATCTCCCATGTGCCCCGCCAGGGAGCCATTTTGTAATAATCTTCATTTCTGTTCCATCTAACCTGGATCACACCATAGAAGATTCTCCCAAAAGCGCCGGAATCTATCTTTTTTCTCAATTCCTGCACAGGTGGATTGAAACGGTTTTGAAAGCACACACCAAGCTTGAGATTTTTCTTTCTGGAAAGCTCTATCATTTCGTCCATGTGCTTTGTGGAAAGCGCCATAGGCTTTTCCACAAGGACATGCTTGCCCGCCTCAAGCGCTTGCATGGTGATTTCGTAGTGCCTGCCGCTTTCCGCGGCTATCACCACAGCATCAATGTCAGGTCTTTTCAAAAGCTTTCTGTAATCGGTGGAAATGTCCGGTGGATTGAGGCCTACGTTTTCAATCAATCTTGAGAAGCTTTCCGCCTTTTCTTTCACGAGGTCGCACGCCGCGACACACTCGATCACGTCGCTGTTTTCAATGAGAGCTTTTGAATGGCTTTTGTGAGCTATTCTTCCACAACCTATTAGTGCCATCCTCAGTTTTTCCAACTTCCTTTCACCTCACAGCAGGTATATGTTTCCGTCTTTTTCATTTCTCACGTCTTTTGTGATGTTTTTGGTGTCGAAAACGAAAGGAGCGTGATCGATTACGAATCGGTAATCCACCCCGTTTTTATGTGCTGTGGTTATAAGCACCGCATCACATGATTTCAAAAGCTCTTTTGAAAGCTCAACACTGTGGTATTTCTTTCCATTCATTTCAAATTCAGGCACGTATGGATCGTGATAGACCACATCAGCGTGCTTTTTCTCAAGATGTTGTACTACCTTCAAAGCCGGGGATTCCCTTATATCACCTACATCACCTTTGTAAGCAACCCCTAAAACCAGTACCTTTGAACCGTTCAGACACTTCTTTCTCTCGTTCAGCAGTTCAGCGAGTCTGTCCACAACATATTCAGGCATGTAGTCGTTTATTTCACCCGCGAGTTCTATCAATCTGGTATGGTAGTCGTACTCTCGAGCTTTGTAAGTCAAATAGAAGGGATCTATCGGGATGCAATGCCCCCCAACACCTGGACCGGGATAAAAGGGCATAAAACCAAAGGGTTTGGTAGCCGCAGCGTCAATGACCTCCCAGATATTTATACCCATCTTCTTAGCCACTATCGCCATCTCGTTCACCAGAGCTATGTTCACTATTCTGAAGGTATTTTCCAGGATCTTGGCCATCTCGGCTTCTTTGGGCGAAGATACAGTAAAGACCTCGGCATCGAGTACCGCTTCGTACAAAGCTTTCGCATGCTCAGTGCAAGCGGGTGTTACACCCCCAACAATCTTTGGGGTGTTTTTGGTCTTGAAACGCTTGTTGCCCGGATCAACTCTTTCGGGGCTAAAAGCTAAATAAAAATCCTCGCCTACTTTTAATCCACTTTTTTCGAGGATCGGAAGAATCACCTCTTCCGTAGTGCCAGGGTATGT
>DPRG01000064.1 GCA_003538775.1 Thermotogae bacterium | reverse complement strand
TGCATAAGCGCTCGCTCGGCGCTCCGCAAGACTTAGAAACCAAGATGTGTGATAAGAAGAAAGACAAGAATTTCCAAAGCCGTTAATCAGATCGTTTCAACCTTTCTTACAGCCTCACGAGTGCTAAGGAAATGGCTCTGGGTCACAGGTTCTGACGTAAAGCGGAAGCTGAAAATAAGAAGTTGAATCTCTGCGTAGATCGTTTTGCATAAGGGAGAAGACACAAAAGAGTTGGAGGTGTAAGATCGGATAGGCTTTTGCGATTCATTGTTTGAAAAATCGACCATACACCTGCTCCTTGTTTTTTCGAGCAGACTCAAGCCCTACTGACGCTCCTTCAAACCTTTATCTCCATGGCTGTGAAATATTTGTCCATATTTCTCTATGATCGTCTTTATTCAGCAATAAACACCTGTAGATGTTCGATTTTGAATTTGACATTCGTTTTTGATATGTTATGATCAATATAGTAAATATGTATGATCGGAGTTGATCGATTTTGAAAGAAGCAAGACTTCAGAAGATAATGACATTACTCAAACAAAAAGGGTATGCGCGGATAGAAGAGCTCGCAGAGTATATAGGTGTTTCTGAAGTCACTGTTAGACGGGATCTTGCCTTTCTCGAAACGCAGGGACTTGTGGAAAGAAAAAGAGGAGGAGCCTTTCTCAGGAGTTTACAGCGTGATATTCCGTTCTTTGCACGGCTGGAAGAAAAAAAGGCAGAGAAAATGGCGATTGCACGGAAGGCCGTTACTTTGCTGAAAAACGGTCAGGTAATCTTTGCAAGCGGCGGTACAACTGTCTACTACACAATCCAGGCTATTGATGAAAGCGAGCTTTACGATCTGACGATTGTTACCAACTCGATAACCACGGCATGGGCCACCATCAATCTCAGAAAGAATCTGACGCTCGTACACACGGGAGGAAGCGTCCGGGAAAACTCCTTCGAATGTATTGGTGGACATACACTGGAGGTTGCAGAAAGAATAAGAGCAGACGTGTATCTTCTGGGAGTGGACGGGATAGACCTTTCTGGGGTGTACTTCAGCAACTTCGAAGAACTTGTTATAGCCAAGAATGTCGTTGAGAATTCTTCAACACTCGTGGTCGTAGCCGATTCCTCGAAAATCGGTGTTACGTCACCATTTAAAGTGTGTGAGGTTGAGGAAGTAGATTATCTGGTGACCAACCCGCACCCCAAACTGAAAGAGCTTGAAAAGTATGGAGTGAAGATAATCGTTTCTTGACAAGAAGGAGGTCTGGAGAATGACAAAAGTGGAAAAGGAGATAAACGATCAACGAAACGAACTCGAAAAAATCTATACGTTCATGAAGAAAAAAGTTGAAAAGGAAGAAATTGGACATTTCTTAAAAGATGCAGACATCGTTTACTTTGTTGGCTGCGGCTCTTCTTACTATCTCGGTATATCCGCTTCGAGATACTTCACTTTGAAGACAGGAATAGAGACAAAGGCGATACCGGGGGGAGAGATAGTCTTCGCCGAAAGCGCGAACGTCTCAGGTAAGCTGAAAAAAGCAGCTGTTTTGATCTCACGATCGGGCGAATCAACAGAGGTGGTCATCGCAGCTGAGAAGTTCAAAAGAATGGGGGTACCGACTCTGGGAGTTACACTTGAAGAAGAAAGTTCGTTAGCCAGGTCCAGTGACGAAAAGCTTGTGATACCCGTTATTGAAGAATCCATAGTGATGACAAAAGGATTTTCTTCTACGCTCCTCTCTTTACAGCTCCTCACGGATAGATTGGCAGGGGATCTGAACGCCAGCATCTATGAAGAGATTCTTTCAAAAGTCTCCGAACAGATAGATGCAGCCTATGAAGAGATAATCAGAGAAAGGCTCTTTGAAGGCAAGCATTATGTCTTTTTGGGCACGGGTGTTTACGAAGGATTAGCAAGGGAATCAGCTTTGAAACTCGAAGAGATGTCACTCGCAAAAACAGAGGCTTATTCTACTTTCGAATACAGACATGGTCCGAAAGCGCTTGTTGAGGAAGGTTTTGTGATAACGATATTTAGAGGAGGTGAAAAGGAAGAAAGAAAAGAGGAAGAGAAGCTCAAAAAAGAGCTCGAAAGTTATGGCGGGAAAGTGATATTTAGAGAAAAGTTAACTGACGAACCTGAAGACGCTTTTCTGAGGATTGTTTTTTCCCAGATCCTCGCTTTAAAGATAGCAGAAAAGAAAGGGGTAGATGTGGAGAGACCAAGGAATTTGACGAAAGTGGTTGTTCTCAAAAACTGATGGTAAGATTCAAGTGCATAGAGCTGAAAACTTAAAAAGCCGGGCGACCGCCCGGCTTTTTACCATTTGAAGGCTACCGCGTACTGCTGATACCCAACTCCCGATGTGATGAAAACAACCACTTTGCCCTTCAATCCCTCCATTTTACCTGTTTCAATCGCATCTTGAAGAGCCATGTAAACACACGCAGAGCCGGTATAGCCGTATTTGTCCATGATGTTGTGGGTTTTTTCGTAAGGTAATTCAAGAGAGTCCATGACCTTGAAGATGGTCTTTCTTCTCACCTGAGTGAAGAAAATCATACCCACATCGTCTTTTGAAAATCCTGCCTTTTGGGAAAGGTTATTGAAAAGCTGTACCCATCCTTCCTCGTTAACCGTGGGAGGATACGGCGCTCGCAAATCCAGCAGGTGAAGACCTTTCTCGATTCCTGAAACGTTCATTGTGCCCGTTCCCATGAATATGCCCCAGAAATTCCAGTAGCTTCCATCTGAGACACCGACACCGCCCAGATATCCCGGTTCATCTGAGGCTTCCAAGAGCACCGCACCGGCTCCATCTGAAAAGAGAGCTTCCCAGGAATACCTCCAGGACAGAAACTTTGTCATGGCATAGGTACCTATCACCAGAACCTTCTTTGTGTCTCCCATAGCGATGTATCTGGATGCAATATCAAGCATCAGAGCACCGTTGGCGCAGGAAGCGTTGACATCGAAAACCTTGGCTTTTGCTTTGTGCGCTCCCAGAAGAAACTGAACTTTGGCGGCCGTTGGAGGGGATATTGATTCTGGTGTATCCGTTCCAACGATTATGAGATCCAGCTCTTCCGGTGAAACTCCGGCGTTTTCCAGGGCTCGTTTTCCAGCTTCGGCGGCCATAAACGCAGGTGTTTCTTCATCGCTGGAAAGATGCCGGTGGTTTATTCCTATAACTTCGCTGAAATGCGGATCGATGATCATCCCTGTGAGTTTTTCAAATTCTTTGTTACTCATGATCTTTTGTGGAGAATAGAGACCAGCAGAAACTATCCTGGCATATTTCATCATTCCACACCTCCTTTTGAATGTCCCTTAGGATGTTTTCAGGGTTTCAAGAAATCCCAGAATGATAGTGGACACCTCTCCTGGTTTTTCTATCACCACACCGTGGCCTGCTCTGGGAATCACGTGGAACTGTGATTTGCTAACGTTACAAGCTATGATCTCCGAATATGAGGGAGGTTTCACAACATCGTTCTCCGCCGCTACCACCAGCGTGGGAATGTTGATATATTTCAAATTCGGTGTTATTGGAGATTTTTCAAGCTCCAGAAAACTTTCCAGCAGACGAATAGCAGCGTTGTAGTCAAACTCACTGTAAAGCTGAACTAATCTGTTCCACAAATTTCCTTCGTGCTTCTTTAAAAAATCTTCGCTGTAAACATCTCCGATCCATTCGCAGACAAAGATTTCAGGATCACTGGTTCTGGCAGCGTTGAGCCAGCGTCGAGCCATGTACCTGAGATGGGGTTTGATTTCACTAACGGAGGCGATAACTGTCAGAGTTTCGAGGAACACGGGGAACTCCAGCGCAAAGATGAGACCAACCTCTCCACCGTAAGATGTTCCGACGACATGAACTTTTTTGAGACCCAGATGTTCGAGCAGAGCTTTAAGATCCCAGGCATGGCGTTTGAGAGAGTAAGTTTCTTCAGGTTTGTCCGAATTCCACTGCCCTCTGAAATCGTGGAGAATGAGATGATATCGCTTCTCAAAGTATGGAAGCATCAATCCCCAGCTGGAAGTGGACATGAAAATCCCGTTGAGAAAAACCAGAGTTTCACCTGTAGGTAATCCTTTTTCCTCGTAATAGATCCTGACACCGTCGACATTGACGAATGGCAGAGGTAACTCCCCCTTTCACAAACCAAGGTAGGATTTTCTAACGTGGTCGTTATTTGCCAGCTCTTCGGATGTTCCTTCGAGAACTATCCGACCGTTCTCAAGAATGTATCCTCTGTCAACTGCTTTCAGCCCCTGTCTTACGTTTTGTTCTGTGAGAAGTATGGAAACGCCGTTTTCTCTTATCAAACGGAGTTTATGGAAAAGATCAATGACTATGGATGGCTGGAGGCCAACGGATGGCTCATCGAGTATGAGTAACCTCGGCGCAGCCATGAGAGCTCTGCCAATAGCCAGCATCCTTTGCTCTCCTCCGCTCATGGTACCGGCGAGCTGGTGTTCTCTTTCTTTAAGCACGGGGAAGATTTCGTACACGAAGTTGAAAAGATCTTTCGTCCTACCCTGTGCGCGGGGAACGAAAGCGGCTCCCAGCTCCAGGTTTTCTCTTACACTCATAAACGGGAAAAGCTCTCTTTCCTGTGGAACGACGGCAATACCTTCCCTTACTATCCTGTGGGTATCCAACCCATCTATGCGTCGCCCCTCGAAAAGTATCTCGCCACTTCGCGGTTTTACAAGCCCGAGTATGGTGTTTATCAGAGTTGTCTTTCCAGCGCCGTTGGGACCGAAAAGACCCACGCCCTCGTCTCCTACAGTCATTGAAAGATCCCATATAACATGAAGCTTCCCGTAAAACACGTTCAATTTTTTTATCTCAAGCATTATTCTTCCTCCCCCAGATAGGCGCTTATAACTTCTGGTTTATGGGAAACTTTTTCGTAGGACCCTTCTGCGATGATTTTTCCTCTATCAAGGACGATCACCCGGTGTGTTAACTCCTTTATCACGCTCATAACATGTTCGATAACGATCACGGTTACACCCCTCGAGTTGATTCTTTTAACGGTTTCTATCATTTCGTTTGTTTCATCAACGTTGAGACCTGCCATCACTTCATCGAGAAAGATCAGCTCTGGATCGGAAGCAAGTGCACGCGCTATCTCCATTTTTTTAAGCTCAAGGACAGTAGCGGATTCCACTGGAATGTTCACTCTTTTAAGACCAACAAAATCGCATACTTCCCTTGCTTTTTCTTTTGCACTTTTCAGGTCGAGCCCTTTGCCGAAAAGAGCCGAAACCATAACATTTTCCAGTACGGTGAACTCCTTTATTGGCCGCATCAGCTGGAAGGTTCTGGATATACCCAGCCGGCATCTCTGGTGGGCGTCCAGGTACGTTACATCCTCACCACGAAAGAATATTCTGCCTTCTGAGGGCGTGTATAGGCCTGAAACCACGTTTGTGAGAGTTGTCTTACCGGCACCGTTGGGACCTATGATTCCGAGTACCTCCCCTCGTTCTACTTCGAAGGTGAGACTATTTACCGCTATCAACCCTCCAAAGCGCTTTGTGAGGTTTTCTACTGAGAGGATAGGAGCTTCAAATGGCATTTTCGTTCACCTCAGCTTCCACGCGGGTTCGCTTCAACACTTTTTTCAGCATACCCAGAATGCCGTGAGGCATGAAAAGCACAAGGGCCACGATTATCACTCCGTAGATTATGAGATGGCCGTAAGGGAAAAGAAGCTTAAGATATTCAGAAAGTACTCCCAGTATTATGGAACCTATAACAGGCCCCAGCGTGCTGTAGATACCTCCCGCAAGGCACATAGCTATTGGAAGCAGCAGAAAACTGTTGGCAAAGGCACTTTCAGGAGATATAAAGCCGTATTCCTGGGCGTACGCTCCTCCCACTACTCCCTGTATAGCAGAAGTCACCACGAAAACGAAAAGAAGATATTTAAATATGTCAATACCACTTGACCTCGCTGTGATTTCGTCATTTCGGATAGCGGTTATAGCAAAGCGCACGCGTGTACGTTGAAAAATCTCGGATACCAGAATGGTGCCCAGAGATATAAAGAACATCATCCAGTAAATCTTTGTGGGATCACCATTGAAGATGGCAGAAGGAAGAATTTTACCTTCTGGTCCACCCGTAAGATCATGAAGATTTCTCGCTATAACGGTGAACACACCGGCAAGTGCTAAAGTGGTAATGGCAAAATATATCTCTCTCAGTCTCAGGATAGCGTATCCAAGCGCGAAAGCTACGATCGCTGCGAAAGCTCCACCAATGAAGATGCTGAGCAGAGGATTCACACCAAGATAAAGTGTTGTGAGCAAAGCAGCATAACCGCCCAATCCAAAGAAACCCGCGGTTCCAAAGGATAGCTGACCTGTCCTGAGCATCATGTCCCAGCTCAATCCCAGCGTCATGTATGTCAGCACAGTTGTCACCACGTGAAGAGGATAAGGACCTACAAAAAACGGAAAAAGGAATCCTACCACAATTACCAGCAGAATTAAGATGATTCCCATTTTCTTCATGCGTATGACCTCCGATAAGATCTTATAGTTATGACCGCAATCAGAACGCCAAAAAAGACGATGTCAGCCCAGCCGCTGTAGCCCTCGATGGATTTGATCAGCTCCTCTCCAATTCCAAGAACAAGACCAGACCATAGAATACCGGTAAGGTTGCCTAATCCAGCCATCGCGGCCAGACAAAACGATTTCAGAGAAAACGGAGCGCCAACAAGAGGGAAGATGGACATCCTTGGAAGCACAAGACCAGAAGCTATTCCAACTATTCCGGTGGATATGCTGAAAATGAGCAGATATATCATTTCAACGTTTATTCCTACTATTTTTGCTCCTTTTGGATTCTGTCCCACCGCGAAGGCGGCTTTACCAAGTTTTGTGTGCTTCAGGAAAAACCGCAGAAGAAGAAGCAAGCCAACAGCGGCAGCAAGATATACGAATTCGTAAGTGCCGAACCTGAAGCTGCCAATCGAAGCGGAGGCGGAGGCATAGTCAACATATACGTTTCTGGGACGGCTTGTCCAGATGAGATTTATCGCTTCTTCTATTATCATCGCTATGCCAAATGTCAGCAAGAGCTGGTTCAAAAGCGGTGCCTTCAAAACCCGACTCACTGTCGCCTTATAAACGCCAGCTCCTACAGCGAAAAGCAAAGGAGCAACGATTAGAATAGACACCACTGGATCGATCCTGGCCGAACTGAAAAGCCAGTAGGCCAGATAAGCGCCAAGCGTTAAGAAATCGCCATGTGCAA
>DPRG01000040.1:14930-16487 GCA_003538775.1 Thermotogae bacterium | reverse complement strand
CCTGCAAAGCCAGCCAGGACACTGCTCAGCACAAAGTTTGTGATTTTAACCCTTTCAGTGGGAATACCAAGGGCTCTCGCAGCCCCAAGATTACCACCCGTGGCGAAGGTCCAGTTACCGTAAGCTGTTCTTTCAAGGATGAACCAGAAAATGAAAGCGATCAGGATGAACCAGACTGCCGAATACCTCAACCCTCCACCGAGTGGGCCACCGAGGATGTTCAAAACCTTGCTCTTGTGGGAGAGGATTATGGGAAAACCGCCCGTCACTGCGAGCAATATCCCTCTCCAGAACATTTTCATCCCGAGTGTGGTGATGAAAGACGGTATGGAGCTTTTCAAAGTTATGAAGGCATTTGCCAGACCTGTACCCACACCCACGAGCATGGCGACAATCAACGCAAGGATTTCGTTGAAACCGTGGTTTATCATGATCGCCATCACCATGGGTACCACAGCGAAGATAGAACCAACAGAAAGATCGAACTCCCCTGAAATCATCAGCATCGTGATACCTGTAGCCACGATGCCAAGCTCTGCCGCCATCGTAAAGGTAGCCCCGAGATTGGCCACTGAAAGGAACTCCTTGGAAATGATGGAAAAGAGGATGAAGAAAGCCACCGTACCAATGATCGCTCCAAGTTCCCTCAAACGCAAAGGCCATGGGATCTTATAACCTTCAACTTTTGTATCGTTCACTGGTTTACCTCCCTCTTCTTTTGTTGGAGAAAGGGGAAGCCGTGTGCGATGCACATCGCACACGGCCAGAGCATGTCAGATCATCTGTAACCCATCTGTACCGTCTTTTCGACTATATCAACGTTGGATTTGTCGACTATGGAAGGACCGGTTAGAACCTTCTCGTGCGGGATCAATCCGTATTCGTTGTAAAGATAGAGGAAGACTATAGGCAGATAGCCTTGCAGATACTGCTGCTGGTCGACCGTGAACACAATGATGCCCTTCTTGATGGCGTCGGTGATCTTCGTGGTCAGGTCTATAGCGCCTATCTTAACCTTTCCAACGAGCCCTTCTTCTTCTACCAGCTGAATTGCCGGATGGGCACCGAGAGGCCCAAGAGTGAAGATGGCATCGGTATCAGGGTGTCTGATGAGGTAGCTCTTCATGAGAGTCAGGGCTTTCGTGGGATCTGTTGTGATATCTAGCTTCTCCACGGGAATGCCTTTGGGTTTGAGCACATCCATGATACCCTTAGCCCTTGCTTCCATTCCGGCGTGTCCCGGCTCGTGAACGGCTATAACAGCTCTCTTGGGTGTGAACTCCTGAAGCATCCTTCTGGCTGCGTAGACCCCGGCAAGGTATTCGTCCATTCCCACGTAGCACAGGTATGGGATGGCCTCTTCGGCTGGTCTGTCATCCGGAACGTTGATGGCAACGACAGGAATACCCATCTTTATGGCCTTTCTCAGAGGTTCGTCCAGAGCTACAGGGTTCGTGATGGTTACCACCAGACCATCGGGCTTTCTCGCTATGGCGCTTTCAACCATGTCGATAAATTCTTTGATGGAAAACTTCTCCGGTCCAAGATAAACGGCCT
>DPRG01000040.1:0-14848 GCA_003538775.1 Thermotogae bacterium | reverse complement strand
TTTTTCTGCGGCGTCTTTCATACCCTTCATCACAACGCCCCAGAATGGATCCGCGGGTCCACCATGGGATACCACGTAAAAGGTGTACCCAAAAGCCGAGGTGATCAACAGAGCTGCCACAAGCACTACCAGTAACTTCCTCATACTTCCCTACCTCCTTGAGATAGATTGATTTGGCGGACAACCGCCTTGAATAAAATCCAAAGATTCACCACATTTCACCATCAGCGTAAAGACTCTTCCAACCTTCGGTGAAAGGTTCTTTCAAAAGCGCCTCGATATCCTCTTTGCTTCTCTGTGAAAGCTTCTCCGCAGGCGGTAGCTTCCCTGCGGGATAACGCTCCAGGATGTCCCTTACGAGTTTTTCAAGGTAGTCCAGGAATGCTTCCACGCCTTCTTTTGCCTTCTCCGCGCTCGCAGCGGTGGCCTTACCCACAACACCTTCGGGGTATTGCGCTACCTCGATCGGTCCGCCACCAACATGACCGTACCACGCTATGGGTCTATGAAGCAGGTTACCTGCCTTATCGATGTGCCCTTCCGGCAAGAAGCCCACGGGCTGGGTATCAACTGCCCATTCCTGATGCATGAATTCAGGGAAGAGCGCCAGACTCCAGGAGCTTTCCACCTCGTCAGCGTGGATAAAGGGAGTCTCGTAGGGGCCTCCTTCTTCCTTGGTTTTGAATTTGTCCTGTATCGCGTGATACCAGTTCAGGTTGATGATGATCGCTGGCACCCGAAAGATCTTCGCGAACTTGTGTATAGCAACGGGTATCACGAATTCCTGACCATGGCCGTTGAGCAGTATCTGTTTCCTGAAACCCGTGTTCCAAAAACCCGCTATCACGCTTACAAGGTAATCTATGAACGCCTCATCCTTTACGGGCACCGTCCCGGGCATACCTATATGATGGTAGGGATGATAACCATACCAGATGGGTTCGGCTACAGTGCAGCCCGTCTTCAATGCCACCTGCTCGGCCATGCGTGTGACCAGAAAGGTGTCTTCGCCCGTAGGAGCGTTTGGTCCGTGGTTTTCAGTGCTTCCTACAGGGATTATTATCAGGTCGTTTTCCTTCAATCTGTCCTGTATCTCCTTCATCGTCATTGTCTGAAAATACACGCCACTTGGCTTTTCCATATGTCCTTCCTTTGGTGGAAGTTCCCATTTACCCATATTTGCACCTCCTACAACACTATGTGCGGCCCTTCTCCTCTGACCGCCCTGTAACAGGCATCGACTATCTCTATTGCCTTAACGCCGTCGGTGACCGTGACCTTTGGTGTTCTTCCCTCTCTAATAGCCTCGATGAATTCGTGATCCTCTTCGACGTAACCCCATTTCTCTTTGAAGTCCACCTTCATGTAATCATGGATCTCCACTTCATTGCCCAATCCTTTGCTGTAGTAGACTTTTTCCATTTCATCGTTTGAAAGCATCACGTGTTCACCGTAAACCTCCACACGCTCAAACGGGATCATCCAGCTTGCGTGGGCACAGGAAGTGAAGGTTCCTATGATACCGTTTTTCATCTTCACCGTAATGGCCCAATCGTCGTAATCGTTGTAAACGCTCTTTTTACCGAGAACGAAGAGTTCTGAGACATCTCCGAAGAGAAATCTCATCATATCGAAAAGGTGCAAAGTGCTTTCAAAAAGGAATCCACCGGTGTACGTTACATCCGAAACCCAAGGTGGATTCAGAAGTTCTCCTCTGTTCATCTTTATCTGGAACGAATATGGGGTCACTTCCCCGGAGTCTATGAGGTTTTTCATGAATTTATAGACGTAGGCAAAACGTCTGTTGTGACCGACCTGAAAGATCACACCCTTTTCTTCCACCGCTTTTTCGAGTGCCCTGGCGTCTTCCAGGCTTATCGTCATGGGTTTTTCGCAAAAAACGTTCAGTCCTGCATCTATCGCACGCATTGCTACATCAAAATGGGTACGATTGGGACTTGTTATGTAGACAGCGTCTGCACCGACTTCTTTGAGCTCTTCCACTTTGCCCAGAGGTTTTGCACCGTACTTTTCGGCCACTTCCCTCGCCCTCGATTCCACAGGTTCAACAATACCTACTATTTCAACTCCTTCGATGTTCTTCAGTATTTCAAGATGTACCTGTCCTATGAAACCCGTTCCAACAACTCCCACTCTAACGGTTTTCATCTGACCCACCTCACGGGTTGAGACAGGTCACTTTAACGAGGTTTTTATCTGTCTGGAGTCTCTTTATGTACTCGGGTACCTCTTCAAGGGAAACCGTCTTCGAAATGATCTTCGTCATATCGAGTCCACTTGCCATAAGACTTATAACCCTTGGGAAGGTACCGTGACCGGAATGTCCCTGAGCGCCAACGATGTTCGCCCTTCTCACCTGGAAGACCTCTCCGGTAAGAGGAATCTTCACGTCTGCTCTCGCCACTATCACGACTGTGGCGTTTATCCCTCTTGATCTCCAGATCGCTTCCTCGATATCCTTCCAGATGATGTGAGGAACACCTGTGGCTTCAAGGTACAGTTTTGCTCCCATGCCGTTTGTGTAATCGAGAAGCGCTTCTACAAAGTTTTCCTTCGTTGGGTCAATAGCGTGATCCGCTCCGAGTTCAAGAGCCATTTTTCTTCTGACTTCAGACGGCTCGGAGATGATGACCTTGCTGGCTCCGCCCTTCTTCAGCACTCCAACAGCAGCCAGACCAATCGGTCCTCCTCCGAAGATGACCACGTTGTCTCCAGGCCTTATTCCCCCGCCGCGCTCTATAACGGCGTTGTAAGCAACGGACGTCGGCTCGACGAGACTGCCCGCCATGAAGAGTTTGTCGCCTTCGTAGATACCCTCAAGTTCCTTAAGACTCCAGAGGTACTTCGCATCGACTTTAATGTATCTTGCAAATGCGCCTTCGGTATCGAAACCGAGCTCCTTCAGGTTTTCACAGTGGTTGGGGAAACCGTCTGCACACGGACGGCAGTGACCACACCACAACATCTCTTCCGCCGTAACAGGTTCCCCAGCTTCGAAGGGTTTGTTTGTTCTTCTGTTTATCGCTTCCGGTCCCGCTTCCACCACCTCGCCGGAAAACTCGTGTCCTAGAGTCACTGGAAATCCGGTAAGACCCGGATACAGCGTGTATCCTTCTTCATCCGCCTGCGCCATATGAACATCGCTTCCACAGATGCCTACCGCTCGAACCCTGATGATCACTTCCGTCGGTTTTTCGATCTTTGGCTCGGGGATATCTTCAATGACAACTTCTGGATAACGCCACACCTTACTTCCAAGCCACGTGAGCTTACCCTCCACATCTTTGGGACCCAATTTGAATTCCGGTCTTGGATCCCATTTCGCATGTAGTCTCACTGCTTTCATTTTGTTACCCTCCTCTGCTAATCTGATGCCCGTATTAGTATAAAGCGAAAACAGGTTTTTTACAAACCTGATTATCTTTGATTTGGCGGGATTAAATGGCTTTATCCGGAAATATGGGCGATTAGAAGTGTTTTTCGTACGCTTTCGAATTGATTCGGATGAACTTTCGATTTGAAAAAACAGTAAGTAAAGTATATAATCTTACAAAGAAAATAAAACGTGAAGAGGTGAAAAAAACTGTTTTCTGAAGAGCGCCGTGCCAAGATAGTCGAACTTCTCCAAAGAAACGGAAAGGTCACGGTTTCCGAGCTTTCTCGTCTTTTGAAGGTCAGTCAGGTAACCATCCGAAAGGATCTGGATGTGCTCGAACAGGATGGTGAGCTCCTCAGAACCCATGGTGGAGCGATACTGCCAACTCATTCTAAATCGGAATGGAACTTCATACGGAAAATACACCAGATGGAAAACGAAAAACGCGCAATCGCCGCAAAAGCTGTCACCTTTATCGAAGACGGAGACACTGTGATCGTCGATAGCAGCAGTACGAACTATTATCTTGCTCTGGAGATAGCCAAGCGCGACTGGAAACACCTCACGGTGGTAACCAACAACGTTTTCATCGCCGAAAAACTCATGGAAGGCCACGTGGAGGTTCTGGTTCTGGGTGGTGTTGTAAGGGAAAACAGTCTATCGTTAGTGGGGCCATGGGCTCTTCAGTTTCTTGAAGAAATCCATGTTGACAAGGCGTTTCTGGGAACCACGGGCGTTTCAAGGGAGAAAGGTTTCATGACGCCGAACCTCGTGGAGGCGGAAGTCAAGCGCCAGATGGTAAAAAGTGCCAGCAAGGTGATCATAGTGACGGATTGGACGAAGTTCAGAAGACAGGCATTTGCTTCCTTCGCCCTCATAGAAGAGGTCGACATGGTCATTACAGACAGGGGTATTGACCCTTCATGTGAAGAAATGCTTTTGGAGAAAGGTGTCAGAGTTGAAAAAGTCTGAAGTTGAAGGAGGTTCGTCCATGGATCGCGAAATGTTAGAGGGCTATCTTAAGGACAGACTTGGTAAAGTTTTGGAGATTTATCCCGCATCTGTTAAAAGAAAAGAAGATGCGATTTTTTTTATGGTGAAAAACAGGGAGGACGGTGAAAAGTATCTTGTGGTGATAGGCTCTGCGGATGTAACAGAAGAATTCTCCGGAGATTATGTGGGGGAGATCGCTTTAGAAAAATCGAAAGCAAAATCGAAAGTGAAAATAAGTGAAAGAAATCACAATAACTTGCTGGTTCTTAGACAGTATCTTCCATGGTTGAACCCTTCCGTGTGTGGCAAGCGTTCTTCGTTTGGAACGGGGGATCGGTTGGGAATAGCCACCCCCGCACACGTGAAGGCCTTCGAAGGAAAAGAATGTTTTCCGTTCCTCGCGCAGCAGTCGGTCAGGGAGATGTCCAGGACGGGAAGAAACTGGCTCTCGGTTCTGGACGACGCCATCTGGGGTATCTTTGAATCGGGTTATGAAGGTGCTTTTGGTGCTGATGCGGACCACGTGAAGGATCTTGAAGATATAAAAACAGCCATAGATGCGGGCTACACGATGTTCACAATAGATCCTTCGGATCACGTCCTTGATCCTTCAACGATCGATAAAGCCGCGGCCGAGCACGTTTTCTTTGAGCTCAACGAAAGGCATGACTTTTTATCGAAATATGAGGAAAAGGTCTATGAAATCGGTGGAAGGAAGTATACTTTCGATCGAGATTCTCTGATCGAAACGGTGATAACATACGGGAAAGCCGTGGATCATGTGGAAAAATGCTATCTCTTTCTTAAAGAAAACAATCGGAATCCATTCGAGCTCGAGGTATCAGTGGATGAAACCTCTACACCGACAACGCCTCTTGCCCATATCTTCATAGTCGAAGAGCTGAAAAGAAGAGGTGTGGTTTTCACGAACCTTGCCCTCCGTTTCGTGGGCGAATGGCAGAAGGCCATCGATTATATTGGTGATCTGAAAGAGCTGGATTCCACCCTCGCTGAACACGCGGCGATTGCGGAAGTGTTAGGACCTTATAAGCTGTCACTCCATTCTGGAAGCGACAAATTTTCCGCTTATCCCTACTTTGCAAAACATGTCGGAAATCTTTTCCATGTTAAAACAGCGGGTACGAGCTATCTCGAGGCAATACGTGTTGTGGCTCGTTTTAGTCCCGAACTCTATCGAAGAATACACGAGTTCGCTCTCCAGAGATTCGAGAAAGACCGGGCGTCCTACCACGTGACGACCGATCTCTCTAAGGTTCCCGATATATCTAAAATTCCTGATTCTCAGCTGGAGGATCTTCTGAACGAGCCCAACACTCGCCAGGTGATACACATCACCTACGGTTCAGTGCTCACCGCCAGAAATAGCGATGGGAGCTATTTATTCAGAGATGAGCTCTTTAAAACGCTTTCAGAACATGAAAGAGAACATTACGAACAGGTGGCTTCACATATAAGAAAACATCTTGACCTTCTTGGTGTATAGTTTCAACGGGAGGTGATCGATTTGAGAGAAATTTTGAATATCTTCAACCTCGAGGGCAAAAGAGCGGTCATTATGGGTGGCGCTGGTATACTGGGACACGCCATAGCAAAGGGCTTAGGAAAAGCGGGAGCGAAGGTCGCGATATGTGACCGGGTGAACTACGAAGAAGCCGCGGAAGAGTTGAAAAAAGAGGGGATCGAGGCGAAGGGATTCTATGTTGATGCGCTCGATGAGAAAGAGGTAGAAAGGTGTAAGGACAGTGTTTTGGAATGGCTTGGAGGGGTGGACGTCCTTCTGAACGCCGTGGGTGGAAACATGAAGGATGCCACCACGTCCGATGAAAAGAGCTTCTTCGATCTACCCCTGAGTGCGCTTGAAAAGGTGGTCTCGCTGAACCTTTTCGGAGGTGCCATAACCCCATCCAGGATATTCGGTAAAGAGATGACCAAGAACGAAAATGGAGGATCTATAATAAACATCTCATCTATGGCCGCGTTCAGGCCTTTGACAAGGGTGGTCGGATACTCGGCGGCGAAGGCGGCGGTGAGCAACTTCACCCAGTGGTTTGCCGTGTATCTGGCGATGGAGTACGGCAACAAGTTGAGAGTTAACGCTATAGCGCCCGGATTCTTCCTCACAAACCAGAACAGATACCTGCTGCTTGATGAGAATGGCAACCTGACCGCGAGAGGAAAGGCGATAATCGATCACACACCAATGAAGACCTTTGGCGATCCAGACGATCTCATAGGAGTGTGCATATGGTTGGCGTCAGATGCGTCCAGGTTCGTAACAGGTACAGTGATTCCAATAGACGGTGGATTCAACGCATATTCAGGGGTATGATGAATACGGATTATGAGGAGGTTGGTATTACATGAGAATCGGTATCGTAGGCCTTGGCAGAATGGGCATGAACATGGCCAGAAGATTGTTGAATTACGGTCATGAGGTAGTTGTTTATAACAGAACCTACGCCAAAACAGAGGAGGCAATGAAAGAAGGAGCAATAGGTACCAAGACGCTTGAGGAATTCGTCGAAAAGCTCTCCCCACGTCGCGTTGCCTGGCTCATGCTCCCACTTGGAGATCCCACGGAAACCCACGTGAAAAGGCTGGGTGAGCTTCTCGAGCCTGGAGACATCATAGTGAACGGAGCCAACGATTACTACAAGAACGATATTCGAAGGGCTGAAGAGCTGAGCAAGAAAGGTATACATTACATGGATGCGGGAGTTTCCGGAGGTATCTGGGGGCTCAAGATCGGATACTGCACCATGGTGGGCGGAGAAAAGGAGGATTTCGATTACATAGAGCCTGTATTGAAAGATCTCGCACCCGAAGGAGGTTATCTTTACTGCGGTCCTGTGGGTGCAGGGCATTTCGTCAAGATGGTACACAACGGCATAGAATACGCCATCATGGAGGCCTATGGAGAAGGTTTCGAGGTCCTCAAAGCCTCTCCATACAGCAAGTACTTTACATTGAAAGATGTGGCGCACCTTTGGAACAACGGTAGTGTTATACGCTCGTGGTTGCTGGAGCTTTTGGAAAACGCCTTTGCGAAGGATCCGGAACTGGAAGGGATTCAGGGCTACGTAGAAGATTCCGGTGAGGCCCGCTGGACTGTGCAGGAAGCGGTCGATCTGGGGGTCTCAGTAACTGGAATCGCGCACGCCCTCTTCAAACGCTTCGAGTCCAGACAGGAAGATGTTTTCTCTAACAAGGTTCTTGCCGCACTCAGGAGAGAGTTTGGAGGTCACAGAGTGTATCGAAAGGGTGAAGAAGTCAGAAAGAAGGGAGCGGGAGCCGGTCAGGTCGAAGCGGCCAAACCCGATACGAACATAGAGCTGCCCAAGTGAGAGCCATGATATACGTTGAAGAGCTGGAAAAGGGCGTAACGGATCAGCAGATTCACGATCTCATAGTCCAGGCGCTGGAAGATTACAAGGAGCTGAAAAAAGTCCTGGTAATCCATCCAGACTACACACGTGACGACTTTACTGACAGGATCGTTCCCAAACTCCTGGACGAACTCAAAAAAAGAGGCGCCAGGGAATGTCACATGCTTAACGCCAGTGGGACACACAGGGCCATGACACGTGAGGAATTCCTTAAAAAGCTCGGCCTCAAAGAACTGCCTGAAGGAGTTTACCTGCACAACCACGAATTCGACGATCCTGAGCAGCTTGTTGAAGTAGGCCGATTACCGGCTTCCTTCGTTTCGGAAGAGACTCAGGGAGAACTCCAAGATGATTTTCCGGTAACCGTCAACAGGCTGCTTGTGGAGGATTTCGATCTGATAATAGCCATAAACGGTACTGTCCCTCATGAATCTACGGGATTTTCCGGGGGGTTCAAGATACTGGTTCCCGGTGTGGCTGGCCCTCACGTGGTGGGGCTTTTCCACTGGGCTGCCGTGCTCATAGGTATTCCCGCGCTCATAGGAACTATCACCAACCCCGCGAGAAACATCATAAACAAATCGTGTGAACTCATACTTTCAGCATCCGGAGCTCGTTTTCTCTCTTTCAACATGGTTTACAGTGAAGAGGAAGATGGGATCGTACCTCGAGGATTGTACGTGGGAGAAGACTACGAAGGATTTCTTCAGGCTTACGAGAAAGCGTGTCAGGCCAGCTCGAAGCTTCATATCGTTTACATAGACGAACCACTCAATGTGGCTGTTCAGGTCATAGGTCCACATTACGACGAGGTGTGGACCGCTGGTAAGGGTTCCTACAAACTTCAAAGGCCTGGAGTAATCAAACCCGGTGGTGAGATCATCATATTCGCGCCTCACATAGATTGCTTCCACTCAAACTCCAAAATGGACGCGGCGATACGTCAGATCGGGTATCACGGGAAGGATTACGTCAAGGAGTTCCTCAAAAAGCATCCCGACTTTGACAGAAATGTCGCCGCTCACGTGATAAACGTTCGTGGTCCCGCTATTTACGATCCTGAAACGGGAAAAGAGGAGTTCGCTTTCAAAGTAACGCTTGCGACAGCCATACCGAAGGAAGTGTGTGAAAGCGTGAACCTCGGATACAGAGACCCATCGAGTTTGAAGAAAGAGGATTTTGAAGGTCCAGGAAAACTCTGGATAGAACATGGAGGAAAGTACCTGTACGACCTCAAGAAGGGGGTATGAAAAGGTGAAGCGCAACGCGGTGATCGCCCAGTCGGGTGGTCCAACATCTGTCATAAACGCAAGTCTTCAGGGAGCTCTCGAAACCTTTCTTCAGTCGAACAAAATCGATAAAGTATATGGTGCCAAAATGGGCATTCTTGGCGTACTCAGAGAGGAGCTCATAGACCTTTCTGCCCAAAAACCCGAGGAAATAAAACTGCTTTCTCAAACGCCCTCTGCAGGTGTGATCGGAAGCTGTAGATACAAGATCAGGTCGCAGGAGGATCTGGAGAGGATAGTGGAGGTCTTCAAAGCACACAACGTGGGTTACTTTTTATACACGGGCGGGGAAGACTCCATGGACACCGCCAACAAGGTGAGTCAGCTCGCCAAAGAAAAAGGGCTTGATATCATCTGTGGAGGTATTCCCAAAACGATCGACAACGATCTTGGTGGTAAGCTTCAGGAAGATGGAACATTCGCGGTCTGTGATCACGATCCCGGGTATGGAAGTGTGGCGCGAAACACAGCGATAAACGTACTGGAGGCCAACGAGGAGAACAAAGCCAGTTACACGAGCGATCCTGTACTGGTGATAGGAGTGATGGGAAGAAAGATTGGCTTCATTCCCGCATCGGCACGTCTCGCCGATCCCAAAAGGGAGATGCCTCTTCTCATTTTCCTTCCGGAGGCCCTTTCCAAAGATAATTGGAAAGAAAGTCTTGAATATATCACCGATATGGTTAACGACACTCTCAGACAGTACAAGAGATGTATCGTGATCATCGGCGAAGGTGTCAACGTGGGAGATCTCGGCATTCTGAAGGACGCCTTTGGACACGCGCAATTCAGTGCTGCCGAAAGGTCCGCCGAACAGGTGGTGGCGAATTATCTGAACGGTCTGGATAGAAAGGATTCTCATGGTAGAGCGAGGAGCAGGCTTGTGGTTCCGGGGATTGCCCGTTATGAGAAGCCAGGTACACGCCAGCGCCGTGAGATCGCCTATGTTTCCGAGGTCGACAGAAGAGAGGCCTACGAAGTCGGTGCCTACGCTGCGAAGATGGTTCTCGAGGGCGAAAACGGCTACATGGCCACCATAGTACGCGTACCCGGCGATGAGTACAGTGTTGAATTTGGAAAGGTTCCTCTCGATGTTGTTGCAAATTCTGCGAGGGAATTCCCGAAGGAGTGGATCGCGCCCAACAAAGCGGATGTGACCGACGAGTTTGTGAAATGGGCTATGCCTCTCATAGGTGGGCCACTCCCGCGATTTGCGCGGTTCGAAGAGATACTGGCGCCAAAACTCTGTGAACCTTATATACCCGCAGGGTACAGACAAGGTTGAAGGATATATCTGAGGAGGGAGAAACGTTGAGCTACACACGCCTATCACAAGAAGAACTCCGAAGTGACCCCGCACGACAACTGAGGGAATTCAAGCGGAAGAAACGCTTTCTCGTAGCTATCGACACCGACGGCTGCGTTACCGACAACATGAACGGAAAACAGATGCTGATCTTTCACCCACAGTTCATGGAGTTTTACAATCTCTGGAAGATCGAATCTTACTACCGCGAAGTTGCGGAGTTCTACAACCTCTTTTCAAAGCACAGAGGATGTAATCGTTTCATTGCCATTCAGTTCATTCTGAAGGCCCTCGCATCTCGCGAGGACGTTCGCAGGGTGATGGAAGAAAAGCACGTTGAGCTTCCAGATGTTAAGGTGCTCGATAGATTCATCGACTATGCGAAGGAAAAGAACCTCGGTCTTGGTAACCCGAGCCTGGAAAAGTACCTGAACGAGGAAGAGCCGACGAACTTCGCTGTCTACAAGCTCCTTGGCTGGAGTGAGGCTGTTAACCGCACCTTCCCTCACATTTCAGCGAAAATTCCTCCTTTCCCGGGGGTTAAAGAAGCGCTGGAACTGATGGCACAGCACGCTGACGTGGTGATCGTTTCACAAACCCCTTACGACGATCTCGCGGACTACTGGGAGAAGTACAACCTCACCAGTTACATACGTGCGATAGCCGGACAGGAGATGGGCACAAAGGCTCAGCATATAGAGATCGTAAAAAAGGCGGGCGGTTATAGCGACGACGAAGTACTGATGCTCGGAGACGCCCATGGAGATCTAAAGGCTGTGAAGGCCAACAACGGATTTTTCTATCCGATAATACCGGGTAAAGAAGAAGAATCCTGGAGAGACTTCCCACAAGCATTCGAAGCTTTCATAAAAGGCGGGTACGCTGATCTCGAAAAGAAACTGCTCGAGGAGTTCGAATCGTATCTTCCATCGACACCGCCCTGGGAAGAACCTGGCTATGATCATGTGGAATCGTACAGGAAACACCAGCATATACGCAAGGCACTGTACGAAAAATACAACCCTCAGGGGAGATTGCTGGTACTTTAGGAGGTGTGGAAATGAAAGAGCGTTTTCCTTATCCAGAGTTACCCAAAGACCAACAAATGCGCCTTATGGAACTTGCAAAGCGATGCAGAGGCGACATACTGAAGATGACCACACTGGCGAAATCAGGTCATCCGGGAGGTTCAATGTCTTCAATAGATATCTATCTTGTCGTGTGGAGCTACGCCAGGATCTCCCCGGAGCTTGTGAACGATCCCGGAAGAGACAGGATCATCGTGAGCCACGGTCACACCTCGCCGGGTGTGTACTCGGCCCTTGCGAGGCTTGGCTTTTTCGATATCGATGAAGTGATAGCGGGATTCAGGCATTCCGGTTCCATCTTCGAAGGCCATATCACCAGGGGCATTCCCGGAGTGGAGTGGACCACGGGCAATCTCGGTCAGGGACTTTCAGCAGCGGTAGGCATGGCTCTGGCAGGGCGACTGACCGGCAGGGATTACCATGTTTTCGCTCTGATGAGCGATGCGGAGCAGGCGAAAGGACAGGTAGCAGAGGCGAGAAGGGTGGCCATCAAATACGGACTCGACAACGTCACCGTTGTCGTTGACTACAACGACGCCCAGATAAGCGGCAAGGCGTCAGACATCATGCCCGTGAGGATAAAAGAAGAATACGAAGCCGCAGGGTGGCGGGTGATAGAGGCGGACGGACACGATCACGCGGATCTATACGCGAAGATAAAAGAAGCTGTGGAGGACAGAAAACCCACATGCGTTCTTGCGAAGACGGTGATAGGAAAGGGAGTCTCGTTCATGGAGAACGAGGTGAAATACCACGGAGCTCCGCTCAAGCCCGAAGAATACGAAAAGGCCATGAAAGAACTCGGACTCGATCCGGATCTCTCCAGATACGAAGCGATGCGATCGAAGCTGCCGGTATCACACGAGCGACCTGTGCCTGCGAACGAACCCGTTGAGATAGATCCGGGCACACCGAGGACCTACGGGCCGGAGACGAAGACTGACAACCGGTCTGCCATGGGACAAGCCGTGGCAGATATAGCACAGGCGAACCCGGATAAGCCGGTGTATGGAGTGGACTGCGATCTTGCCGGCTCCGTCAAGCTCAACATTCTTCAGAAATCCATGCCTGAGAGGGTAATAGAGACAGGTGTTCAGGAACACAACGCCGCGGCGATGGCTGGAGCGATGAGCACCTGTGGTGTTCTTACCTTCTTCGCAGATTTTGGAGTCTTCGGAGTAGATGAAACCTACAACCAGCAGAGGCTGAACGACATAAACCACACCAATCTGAAGCTACTCATAACCCACAACGGAACGGATGTGGGAGAAGACGGCAAGACCCACCACTGTATTGACTACATTGGAGCGCTTGCGAACCTCTACGGCTGGAAGCTGATAGTACCTGCAGATCCCAATCAAACGGACCGGGCGGTGAGATACGCCGCGACACACGAAGGCAACTACGCCATAGCGGTGGGAAGATCGAAACTCGAAGTCATCCTCAATGAAGAAGGAGAGCCTTTCTTTGGAGGAGAATATCGCTTCGAATACGGCAAGGTGGACGTGCTGAGAGAAGGAACGGGTCCTGTGGTTCTCACATACGGACAGCTGGCACACAAAGCGGTGAAGGTGGCGGATGAATTCAAGAGAGAGGGAGTGGATGTAGCGGTTTTGAACGTGTCCTGTCCGATACATCCGGACGTGGAAGAGCTCAAGAAATGGACAGATGGGCGCAAGGTGGTGATTTACGAAGATCACAACAAGAACACGGGGCTTTATGCGATTTTCGCGAGATTGTGTCTGGAAAGTGGGATAAAGCCTGAATCCGTTGTTTCGCTGGGAATAGGAGAATACCCTCTGAGTGGAAGTGCGAGTCTTGTTGCAAAAGCGCATGGCATATCCGAGGAGGATTTGAAAAAAGCCCTGAAAGCATGACAAGTTTTTTTGACAAAAACCCGGCGTATGCCGGGTTTTTGTATTTCCATAAGCACGAACTCGATATCGATCTATCAAAACTGTACCCTTCGTGCAGGTGTTTCTAATTTCGTAGAAACGAGAAAAGTCGTTTACCGCATACTGCTTTCCTGAAAAATCGAACGGCTGAAAAGAGAAGAGAAAGTAATGCTCACCCGTCTTTATCGTTTTTACACTGTTTTGTCCACTCCAGAAGTGTCTTTCTATGTAAGGGAAAATTTCCGCTAAAAAAGTAAAAAGAACCTTTTCAGTGGTATAATCTCGTTGAAAGGATGATTTGTATGAATTTCAGCTGGGATCATTGTACTGGTGTTGAAACGGTCATAAGGAAAATGATCTTTGGAGATATAAACGATTTGAAAGAGCTCTTGAGAAGGTATGGAAAAGAAGGGCTCAAAAGTGTATTTTTGAATAATATCCACAGATTCAACGAGAGGGAGAGAAGCTTTTGGAAAGTGTTTTTGGAGGTTTCTGATGCAGAAATTGAAGCCAGAGCAAAGGAGAGTTTTAGAGAGAATACGGCGATCAGAAATTTTCCATGATTTTTATCTCGCAGGTGGTACGTGTCTTCTTTTGAGGTATAATCACAGGCCCTCGTTAGATTTCGACTTTTTTCTTTTTCCCGACAGAGCTTTTTCACTGCTCGCATATGAACAAACCTTACGTAAATCTTTTTCAGATTCAAAGCTGCATTTTTTGTACAGAAACTCTCAAACGTTAATATTCTCGCTGGATGATGTGAAGATCTCACTGTTTGAGTATCCGTACCCGTTGCTAAAAGAGGTAGAAGAAATGGAAGGGTTGTTTTTGGCGAGCGATGAAGATATCGCGTGCATGAAGATGAGCGCGATATCTCAAAGGGGATTAAAGAAAGATTTTTTTGACCTCTGGATGCTGATAAAAATTCACGGATGGACTATCAAGGAGCTGCTTGCCATGCTTCAGGAAAAGTATAAAGAATACAATCCTCTCATCTTTCTGAAGTCACTTGTTTATTTTGAGGACGCTGAAAAGAACCAAGATTTCACAGAAGTAGAGAGCAGATGGAAGGAAATAAAGAGCTTCTTCACAGCATACGTTAGAAACTACAGGTTGTGAGCTTTTTATATCCTTTCTACATCACGAATCTCTGTTTTTTCTGGTATAATGTTCCCCAAAAATTGGATAGACATTCAAACAGCTTTTGTGATATCTGCCACTCCTGTAATTTAACGCACTATGAGGAAAAGAGCGAAGTATAACCGCGCAAACTTCATGCCAAACGCACTCTGTCCTCTTAACCCCTCATCTGGTTTCTGAGTTTTGCATAGCGTCGAAACAAGCACTCATACAAACGATCGCCGAGCCCAGGTTTTTTGCCTCCTTTTCCTTGCAAAACTCACGTGATCACGCGACCTTCACGAGCGCTGAGTGTTTTTTGCCTTTTCTTTTCCTAATCACACATCTCGGTTT
>DPRG01000132.1 GCA_003538775.1 Thermotogae bacterium | reverse complement strand
TTTAGAGGGAGGGATTTGGAATGAAGAAGTTTCTGCTGGTGTTGACGGGTATTTTTGCTATCGTGATGCTGGGATTTGCCCAGTTGAACGATGTTCCTGTGAATCACTGGGCGTACGATAGTGTGAAAAAACTGGTTGAGATGAAGATATTAAGTGGTTTTCCAGATGGTACATTCAGAGGCAACGATTCACTGACGAGATACCAGGCAGCGGTTGCTTTCGACAGGGTGATGCAGTACCTGGATTCGAAGATCGAATCCGCTGTTGGCGAGAACGTGAGAGGGGAACTTGCCCAGCTTAAAAGCCAGTTTTCCGACCTCAGGAAGAGAACGGAGACCATAGAAGCCGTTCTTGAGGGTTTGGTGAACACCCTTCGAAACCTGGATGAAAATTACGGGCAGCTTTCCGACGAAATAGCCCAGGTCAGAGCCGCTGTTGAAGAGATTAGAAAACAACCCCTGGTGACTGAAGAACTCGTGGATAAAAAGATCGCGGATAAAGTGACGACAATAGCCTCACAGTTGAATTCCAGCGTTTCGCAGCTGGAGGAAAAGTTGAACGCGCGAATGAATCAGCTTGAGACTGATTACACCAAAGGAATTTCTGATCTCAACGTACGGCTAAAGGCACTTGAAGTGGATCTTCAGCAGACCAGGGACGAACTCGCGAAGATGGAAGAAAATACCGTAACAAAATCATCTCTTGACACAATGATCGGCGATATCTCTTCTCAGGTTGCCGATATAAACGCTCAGGTTGCGGCTTTGAATGATCAGTTGAACAAGCTCGAAGCCCTCAAGGTTGAATTCTCGAGATATGGTGTGGATATAGAAAGCCTCAAACAGAGAGTCGCTTCTCTGGAAAGTGTTTCATCGGATCTTTCTAAGAACATTGAGGCTGTTCAGGCGCAGCTGAAGGAATTTTCGACGCGATTCGCAAGCCTGGAGACCAAAGACGCAGAGCTGGAGACAAGGCTTTCTGTTCTTGAATCCACCCCGTTTGCTTCTCAGATCGATGTTATGAAGGAAATGATGATCGGTATTTCCAAAAACGTTGATGAACTTTCCAGTAAGTTTGAAGAACTTGAGTCTGGTGGCGCAGCGATAGAGCTGGTGAATCAGGAGTTAAAGGTTCTTCGTTCGAGGGTAGATCTGAATGCTGGCCAGATAGCGGAGATCAAAGTCACCCTTAACAACCACAGGGAAGTTCTCACCGAGCTCGGATCCAAGGTTGATCTGCAAACGGAAATGATCAATAATTTCCAGGCGAAACTCTCATCTATCGAGGGCAGCGTGAAAAACCTGAACGAAGCTTATAAGAATGTTCTCGATAAATCCAGTGAGGCGGTTGACAGGGTCGACAAGCTACAGCAGGTGGTGGAGGACAAAGTCTCAAAAGATGAATTGATGAGTGTGGAAGAAGAAGCCCAGTCAGCTCGAAGCAGCGCAAGACAGGCTCAAGTGCTGGGCTGGGTGTCGATAATGCTTTCGATAGTAGCGATGATACTGGCGGGTTACGTTATTTTAACGCCTTAATGGATGAAAAAGAGATGGAGGTTAGAAGATGGAATGGGTCTATATAGAAGATATTGCCAGACATGCCGGAAAAGAGGTTGAAATAAAGGGCTGGGTGTGGAGAAGGCGTGCCAGCGGAAGGATCGCATTCCTGCATTTGAGAGATGGTACGGGTTTTATGCAAGCGGTGATTGAAAAAACCAACGATAACGAAGAGCTTTTTGAGAGAGTTAGGAAGCTTGACATTGAGTCGAGTGTGGTGGCGCGCGGAACGGTAAGAGAAGACCCCCGGGCACCGGGGGGATACGAACTCGTTCTAAACGATCTTGTGGTAGTGCAGGAACCCGTTGAGCCTTTTCCCATACGTAAAAAGGACCATGGAATCGATTTTTTGATGGATCACCGCCATCTATGGATAAGATCCAAGCGACAGTTTCATATACTGAGGGTTAGGCATGAAGTTATCAGGGCAATACGTGAATTCTACAACGAGAGAGGCTTTGTTCTTGTGGATACGCCGATTTTCACGGGTTCGGTTGGTGAATCCGCTGGCAATACCTTCGAACTCGATTACTTCGATTACGGTAAAGTGTACCTCGCGCAGACGGGGCAGTTATATCTCGAAGCTGCGTGCATGGCTCTTGGTAAGGTCTATAATCTTGGTCCCACTTTCCGCGCGGAGAAGTCCAAAACGCGTCGGCATTTGATTGAGTTCTGGATGAACGAAGCAGAAGTCGCCTATTATGAGCATGAGGACAACATCCGCCTTCAAGAGGAGCTCGTGTCCTTCGTGGTATCGAAGATACTCGAAAGGGCATCGACACATCTTCTGGAGATAGGGAGGGATCTGAAAAAGCTCGAAAAGATAGAGCCCCCCTTCCCACGCATCACCTACGATGAAGCGATAGACTTCCTTAAGAAGAAAGGCTTCGGCATCGACTGGGGAGACGATATGGGTGGGGATGAGGAAACGGCGATAAGTCTGGAGTTTGAAAAGCCAGTGATCATAGAGCGTTATCCGAGGATGGCGAAGGCGTTTTATATGCAGCCGGATCCTGATAGACCGGAAGTAGTTCTGTGCAACGATATGATCGCCCCGGAGGGTTATGGTGAGATCATAGGGGCTTCTCAGAGGATACACGACTACGATCTCCTTGTGGAGAGAATCAGGGAGTTCAATTTGCCCCTGGAGAACTACGACTGGTACCTGGATCTCAGGAAGTACGGCACGGTTCCACACAGTGGTTTCGGGCTTGGTGTTGAGAGAACGGTTTCCTGGATTTGCGGCCTGGACCATGTGAGGGAAGCCATCCCGTTTCCAAGAATGCTCTACAGGTTAAAACCGTAAAGGGGGTTTTTGATGTCCCGGGTAACTACCCCTAAGGAAACCTTTGAAGACAGCTTTATGGTTTCCCTTAGGCCGCGAACCCTCGATGAGTACGTTGGGCAGGAAAAGATAAAGAAAAGGTTGAAGGTTGCCATGGAAGCGGCAAAGATCCGTGGTGAACCTTTAGATCATATACTTCTCGCGGGTCCTCCGGGTCTGGGTAAGACAACCCTTGCCCATATCATTGCGAATGAAATGGGTGCGCATATCCATGTTACCAGTGGTCCTGTTATTGAAAGACAGGGGGATCTTGCAGCGATCATCACCAGTCTTGATTTTCAGGACGTTCTCTTCATCGATGAGGTTCACAGACTCAGTCGGGTGGTGGAAGAGATTCTCTATTCAGCCATGGAAGATTTCAAGCTCGATATCATGATCGGTAAGGGGCCGAGCGCCCGATCGATAAGAATCGATGTACAGCCCTTCACCCTTGTTGCCGCGACCACAAGAAGTGGCTTGATAAGCGCTCCTTTGAGAAACAGGTTTGGTATGGTCTTTGAGCTGGATTTTTACAGCGATGTAGAGATAAAAGAGATTGTAGAGCGCACGGCGAATAAACTGGGTGTCGAGATTACCGAAGAGGCGGCGGTGTATGTGGCCAGACGTTCACGGGGTACCCCGCGTATCGCCAACCGGCTGGTAAAACGCATTCGGGATGTTGCGACGATAAGAGATTCGAGTGTTATAACCCTTGAAATCGCGCGTGAGACCATGAAGATGCTTGAAATCGATGATCACGGCCTGGACAATATGGACAGGAAGATCCTTAAGATGATCATCGAAACCTTCAAAGGTGGTCCTGTTGGAATAAAGTCTCTGGCGGCTTCAATGGGTGTGGAGCCGGATACGATAAGCGAGGTTTACGAGCCTTACCTTTTACAGGCTGGTTTTATCGCCAGAACGCACAGGGGAAGAGTGGCTACCGAAAAAGCTTGGAAGCATCTCGGGTATGAAAAATCCATAGGGCCCCTGTGGAATGGCGATGTTTGAAGGTCTTGAGCGTCGTTACAGGGAAGTCATGAAGCGTGTAGCGCTTGCCGCTGAGCGTGTGGGTCGTTCAGTAAGTGAGATCACACTGGTAGCGGTTACCAAGAACGTTCCAGCGGAAGTGATCCGAAAGGCGGCCGGGCTGGGCATGAGCCATTTTGGTGAGAACCGGGCTCAGGAACTGCGTGATAAGTACAGACAGCTGGACGATCTTGACGTCACATGGCATTTCATTGGAAGGATACAGACGAACAAAGTGAGGTATTTCGTGCCCGTATGTCGTTACGTTCACTCCGTATGGAGACTGGAGGAGGTTGAAGAGATACAGAAGCGTGCCGATCGCCTGGGTAAGTCGATATCCGCCTTCGTTGAGGTTAACGTGTCCGGCGAGGAGAGTAAAGCCGGATTGAGACCGCAGGAGGTTAAAGGTTTTCTATCAGGTTTAACTGCTTACGATCGAGTGAGGTTCATAGGATTGATGACGATGGCTCCACTCACTGACGATGAGGAACTTGTTAGAAGTGTTTTTAGAAGGCTCAGAGAACTCCGGGATCATCTGAGTCAGTATGATACCTCCAACGTTGAGATTCGAGAGCTTTCGATGGGTATGTCCAGCGATTTCGAAATCGCCGTAGAAGAAGGAGCCACGTATCTTCGAATAGGATCAGCCATTTTCAAAGGTGAGTGAGAGGTGAAGCTGGATGTTTCTTCTGTCGAATTTTGTTGCCGCTGTAGCCATGATACTGCGAATACTCATAAACATAGAGATCATTGCCATCATAGTTTCGGCCCTTCTCAGCTGGATACTACCTTACAGATACCATCCAGTACGGGCGTTTTTCGATGGTCTTGCTGAGTTCGTTGTGGGACCAATCAGGCGGTTTTTCCCTCTCAGGACGGGTATGTTTGATTTCACTCCTATGCTGGCCGTACTTCTTCTGATCTTCGTAGATCGTTTCGTGGTCGAATCTCTTTTTGATCTTGCGAGGTTGCTGAGATGAAGGTGGGTATAGTATTCAATCCAACCATTCCGGGTGCCCAGCATGAATCCTCTCTCCTGGAAAATTATCTTAGAAAGCGAGGTATTGAGGTCACTTTCAACTGCACATTGAATGAGTTGTCGGATGCTCTGTGTGATGTTCTCATCGTGATGGGCGGAGACGGCTCCATGTTGCAGGTAGCAGGCTGGCTTGCCGAATCAGGGGTCCCGGCGCTCGGTATAAAGCAGGGAAGACTTGGATTTCTCATGTCCTACAGTGTCGATGACTACGACATGGCGGTAGACGCCCTCATAGAAGGAAGGTTAAAAGAGGTAAAAACAACCATGCTTGAAATCTCTCTTCCTGATGGAGAAAAGCGTTACGTGCTTAACGACTTCGTTCTGGAGCGTTTCTCAAATTATAGAACCGTGGAAATAGAGGTGGAAACCAAAGAAGGAAAACTCGTCTTTCTCGGCGACGGTGTGGTTGTGTCCACGCCTGTAGGATCCACCGCTTACAACCTTGCCGCTGGAGGTTCGGTGATATGCCCTGATTTGAAGGCCATTCAGGTTACTCCTCTTAACCCACATGGTGTGATCAGAACGTCTTTTCTAATACCCCCAGAGTCCACTGTTATTTTGAAAATGCTTCGAGGAACCGGTAGAGCTGTTTTCGATGGGATACACGCTCTGAACGCTGAAGAGGGTTTCTCAGTCGAGGTAAGCTTTTCCGATAAGACCGTCACTCTTCTCAAAGATGAGAACCATCGTTTTCTCGAAGTGCTCAAAGCGAAGTTCGGTTTTGGAAAGGGTCGAATGGGTTGAGGTGATATGGGTGATCTCTGCCAGAAAATGGGTAGAAGAATACGAAAAGGACTGGACGCGGTTTATAAGATTTCAGGAAGGTGTGTTCAACGAATGGTATGAGGGTGTGGATAACCTCGATAGAAAAGTCTTTGAGAATGTAATCGGCTATTTCGATAGAATATGCGAGTACTACGCTGATCTAACTCAGACCTTCATCACCACGGTCGCCATATCCTCTCCGATGGGGCAGGAAGTTAGAAGGATGCTCGGTATGCAAAACGCGGCGAGTAAGGGTTTTAACGCCATGATGACGCTCCAGAAGGTTTCAAAGGCGTTCTGCGAGCTTTCAGAATTTTCCACTTCGATACCCGGTGATATTGTCAAAATGGCTAAGATAGTTTATCAAATCCATGATAGAGTGATATCTCTTGCCTTTTCAAAATCCGAGAGATCGGAAAAGATGATAGAGATCTGTTCCATAGACAACAGGGTGGACATGTACAAACAGGCCATCCTTTCAGACATATTGAAGAACGAAACGGAAAAGACGCAGAAACTCTTCAAGATAGTGAATTATCTGGAGGAAATGGGGGACGCCTGCACGGCAATGGGGTGTGAAGTGGTCTTCGCGTATGAAGGTGTGCAGGGATTCTGTCACCAGGATACCTACAGAATACTGGAGGGAAGCCAGTAAGTGTATACCCTTTACAAATACGTGATAAAGGAAACGATCTTTCCCTTTCTCATAGGACTCGGTGGTTTCGTGGTTTTCGTCAGTGTTGAGCTTCTTTACCAGCTATCGGATGTTATAGTACGGTACCGTGTCGGGTTTGACAAGCTTCTCCTTCTTCTCTACTATCAGCTTCCTTATTTCCTCGTTATGGGTATCCCTGTTGGCGCGCTATTTTCCATATTCTGGGTTATTTCCCGATTTAGCGCGGATAACGAGATAGTGGCCATTCAGGTTCATGGGATAAACCTAAAAAGACTGGTTGTGCCGTTCCTTATAGTTTCATTGATCCTCAGCGGTCTCGCATATATTTTGAACGATTATCTTGTTCCCACCGCCAACAGGAAGTTTTTCGAGGCCCAGTACAAGTATATATACAGAAGAAACCCGGAGGACTTCTCTGAGCTTGTAAGGACAAACACCTTTTTTAAGGTCGATGAAGATCGGTATTTCTACATTGAAAGGTTCGATAAATCTTCCAATGAGTTCGAGAATGTATTGATGTACGAGCTGGGGAGCAGGGTGACCGTTACCCACGCTCAACGTGCCAGAAAAGAAGGAGACGTCTGGGTGCTCGAAAATGGCCGAGTTTATACTGTCAACGACGATGGAGTGCTCTCTTTTGATGCGAGCTTCAAACGTATGAATCTCGATATATCTCAGGAAATAGAAGAATTTGTCAGGTCTTCCAAGAGTTCGAAGGAAATGACCAGCCGTGAGTTAAAGCGAAGAATCGAGAACTTCAAGAAATTGCATGTGGAGACCGCGGCACTGGAGGTTGAATATCAGGGGAAATTCGCCACCTCTCTGGCTCCACTGATAATAGTGATACTTGGGGTGCCCATATCCCTCGTTTTCAATATAAGGACGAAATCCTGGAGCGTCATACTCACGTTCATACTCGTGGTGCTCTATCAGGGTAGTGATGCATGGCTTTCCGCCCTTGGTAAGGAAAAATACCTTCCCCCATCGCTGGCTCCCTGGATTCCGAACCTCGTTTTCGGCCTCTGTGGCTTCACGTTGTTTATTCTCCTTGACACAAAGCTTCTTGCTATTGTTCGCGATCTGTTGCTTGCACTTTTCAAAAGAAGGCACCTTGTGTTTTTCTTGTTGATAATCGTGGGATCGATGTCGTCGACGAGGGGAGAGCTTATAAAGATAAACGCTGAAACGGCCACGGTTTTAAGCGAAGTGCTTCGGGCTGAAGGCAGTGTGAAAGTGGAGTATTCGGATATCACGGTTTTTTCAGATGAGGCTACCATCACTACAGAGGTCGCGACCTTTTCGGGGAACGTGCGCATCCTCAGCCCCGATGTGAACGAAACATCTGGAGAGATGCTTGTCGTTAACGATGTAATGGCAACACTGACTCACGCCCGTTTTTCTGAGGGAGATTTAATACTTCTTTCTCCACTGATGACTATTACCTTCGCGGAAGAAAATGGGGTTAGAAGCTACGATGTCATTGAATCAGAAAGAGAATCCACTGTTATACAGGAAGACAGAACTTACAGAGTGGCGAAATTCGTTTATGAACGCCATGCTGGTGTGCTCAACGCGTGGGATGCAAGGGGAAAAGAAAAAGTGAAGAACAAAAAGGGAGAGATGAAGTGGATCAATGTTGTTGGTCCGAAGATACTGGTGGAGATAGACGGTGATACGTCCACCTCCACGGTTTACTCGGGTTATATAACCACCTGTGATCTCGATGAGCCGCATTACCGCTTTGAAGCCCGGAGGGTTGTGATACTTCCAGACAAGGTGCTGGTGAGTGAGGATATGTTTCTCGATTTGCTGGGCGTCCCGGTGCTTTACTACCCTGTGTATTTTCTCGATGTTAGTGGTGGAAGGCAGCCGGTGGAGTTTTCAGCGAGTTTCGGTTCCAGCACGGGGTTCGGGTTGGTGGTAAAAAACAACTTCTCGCTTTTCGGTGGTGAAGGCTCTATAATTTACAGCTATCAGCAAAAGGGAAAAGATGCGGGGAAGAAAACCTCGATGACGTACACGTATCCTTTTAACGATGATTCTTCACTGAACTTCAGCTTCGAAACACCTTCCAGCCTCTCCGTTACCTACAACACCAAGCTGTCGGGTTTTTCAACGGTTTTGGGGTATAGCAGCGTATCCGTAGGTTCCGGTGCCAGATCGTCTCTTGGCCTTACTCTTAAAAAGAAAGAGGGGAAAAAGGAAGTACTGCTAACACTTTCTGAAACCATCGGCGAAAATGGGGAAAAGCAGCTCATACCCATCAACCTGCTGGTGAAGAACTATCCTCTAACGTCCTCCCCGTGGAGTCTCAGCATTTCCAGCATGGGACTTAAAGTTACCTCTTTCGCGAATCCGGGAGAGTCGGCCATTCAGCAACTCGGTTCGGGGACTTTTGAATTCAGTCTCTCGGGTGGATACGCTCTGAACACTGGGGAGAAAGTTAAGAATTCTGGATCGCTTGGTATTTCGCTTAAAAAAGACGGTGATGTCCAGAACTCGTCGCTTTTTCTTGATCACACGGTCGGTATTGGACTTGTAAACACTTCGAGTAAAGGCGTTTGGGGATCGACGTCTCAGAAAATGGATTTAGCACTCGTGGGCGGGATAAGCACGTCGAATAACGCGGAAAGATATGGTCTGAAACTGTCCTACGGCTGGAGCTGGGAAGCGCCGACCAGGGTGTTCGGTATGAGTTTTAGTTACACCTTTCAGGAAGCAGGGGGAAAGAATCTGAACGTGTTCAAATCTTTCACATCCGCTTTGAACAATCTTTCTGCGGGTTTTACCTTGAAAGCGCTGCCATTGGCAACGATAGGGCTGGGAAAGATAGGTTATGATTTCAAAACCGACAGCTGGTCGAATCCCGAATTGACGACAGCCAGCAGCTGGAGATTCGGCTCTTTCGCTCTTGGCTTGAAGAGTAATACACCCATCTACGTTACCGGAGGGAGCGCTTTCAGGCAGACTTCCTGGGAGGTAACCACGACTCTGAAGACAGGGGAGATAACCCTGAGCAACACAAGTAACTTCACCTTTAACTATTTGAATGACGTTCCGGTGGACAGCGTCAAGAACAAGTTTTCTCTCACTTTGAAGAATCTGGGAGTTCTGGAATCTTTGAAGTTTTCCGGTACTTACATACTCAACCTGTCCAGTGGGCTTGAGCTTTCAAAGCTGGATTCTAAACTTGAATTTGTACTTTTTGGTATAAAACATACTTTCAAAAAGTTCCGGTTTTATCAGGATAAGTGGACACTTGAATATTCCACTGCTTTCAGTGACTGGGGTGTGGGAATTTCTGGCGTTTTCGGTAGCGACGGTTCTGCAAGCAACGGCAGCTTTTCTTTGGGATTTCCCCTTCATTGCTGGAAGGGCAGTTTGAGCGCTGGCTTCACCAAATCAGCGGGTGGAATCTTCAACGGATGGGATGTTGGAAAGGTTTCCCTTACCTTTTACGTAAAAGATTTCCCGGAGAAGTTCTTCGGTTTTTCAGTTAATCCATGGTCTTTCAACGCCGGGATCTTTTGATCAAACGGGTATAATTTTCTGGAACATTAAGGAGGAGGGGGAGTATGAAGGGTATAAAAATCGATCACGTTGGTGTTGCCGTTCGAAGCGCGGAAGAGGCAGCGCAGTTTTACAGAGATGTTATAGGTTTGAACCAAATTGAAACAGAGATACTTGAAGATCGGAAACTCAAAATTGCGATGATACCTATTGGAGAGTCACGTATCGAGCTCCTGGAACCTTTGGAGGGGGAGACAACCGTCAGAAACTTTCTGGAGAAAAGGGGCGAAGGTATTCATCACCTGGCTGTACTGGTGGATGACCTTGATGAGATCTTGAAACGAGCTGTAGAGAGAGGCTATAGGGTACTTGGTGAACCTTCGTACGGAGCTGGTGGAAAGAGGGTGGCTTTCCTTCATCCAAAGGATTTGAACGGGGTGCTGGTGGAACTTGTTGAGGAAAAGATAGCAGCGGAGGAGGGATGATCGTGGACGATATGAAAACAAGGATCGAGAAATTGAGAGAGAAAAAGTCCCAGATTGAGAAGGGTGGTGGAGAGAAAAGAATAGAGAAGCAACATGATTCAGGAAAGCTGACCGCTCGAGAACGTCTGGAAGTTCTGTTGGATCCGGGAAGTTTTGTGGAGATGAACAAGTTTGTAAAGCATCGCTCCACGTTCTTCGGATTGGACAAGGTGGACCTGCCGGCAGATGGCGTTGTGACGGGTATTGGTACTATAGATGGAAGACAGGTGGCTGTTTTTGCACAGGATTTCACCGTTCAGGGTGGGTCTCTGGGAGAGATGCACGCGAAGAAGATCATGTTCGTACAGGATCTCGCGATGAAGATGGGAATTCCTTTAATTGGAATAAACGATTCCGGTGGCGCTCGTATCCAGGAGGGTGTTGATTCGCTTTACGGTTATGGTGGAATTTTCTATAGGAACACCCTTGCTTCGGGTGTTATACCTCAGATAACGGTTATCGACGGACCGTGTGCCGGTGGAGCTGTTTATTCCCCTGCGATCACGGACTTCGTGATTATGGTAGACAAAGTGGCGAGGATGTTCATAACCGGACCGAACGTGATAAAGGCGGTGACAGGAGAGGAGATTTCCCAGGAGGAACTGGGAGGAGCTATGGTTCATAACACCGTAAGTGGAGTGGCTCACTTTGTTGCTCCAAACGATCAGGAAGCCATGAAGCTCGTTCGGAAATTGCTGAGCTATATTCCTCAAAACAACATGGAAGAGCCGCCGAGGATCGAGGGAGAGTTCGATCTTAGTGTAGATCCATCCATAGATGAAGTAGTTCCTGTTGATCCCCGCAAAGGTTACGATGTACGTGACGTTATAACGAAAGTAGTGGACGATGGAGAGTTCTTTGAAGTGCATCCGTACTTCGCACAGAACATCGTCATTGGGTTCGCGAGGATAGCTGGCCGAACGATTGGAATTATCGCCAATCAGCCGAAGGTTTATGCCGGCTCTCTTGACATAAACTCGTCTGACAAAGCCGCCAGGTTCATACGCTTCCTCGACGCTTTCAACATCCCCATAGTGACCTTTGTCGATACCCCCGGTTTCCTTCCGGGAGTTGCTCAGGAACATGGGGGTATAATCCGCCACGGTGCGAAGCTTCTGTACGCTTACAGCGAAGCCACGGTTCCCAAGATAACGGTGATACTGAGAAAGGCATACGGCGGCGCGTATATAGCCATGGGTAGTCAGCACCTTGGTGCGGACCTTGTAGCTGCATGGCCGACCGCAGAAATCGCTGTGATGGGACCAGAAGGTGCGGTGAACATAGTCTTCAGGAAGGAAATAGAGAGCGCTGAAAACCCGGAAGAAGTTAGAGCTCAGAGGATTGAAGAATACAAGGAAAAATTTGCGAACCCATATATGGCGGCCGAGAGAGGTTATGTGAATGATGTTATAGAGCCTCAGCAGACACGCGAGTGGATAGCCAGGGCTCTTGAAATGACGGAGACCAAAGTTGAGGGAAGACCGAAGAAAAAGCACGGAAACATTCCTCTGTGAGGTGGAAAGATGGTCTGGAGCTTGACAATTCTTGGACTTGGTATAGTCTTTGCTGTTCTTGGAATTTTGTATCTGTTCTTTTTGCTTATAGGAGCGCTCTTCTCGCGCAAAAAACCCGTTATTGTTGAGCCAAAGCCAGTTTCAGGGGCAGGTGTACCGTCTTCCACTGTTCCTCTTGTTGCTCCATCGCCTGACGTTGAGGAAGAAGGAAAAACGATTGCGGTGATCAGCTCTGTTATAGCTGCCCTCACTCAGGGTCGTGGAAGGGTTTTGCGCGTGAGGAATGTCTTGAGTCGCGGTGTTTCGAAATGGAAGACTCATGAACCAGAAGTCGAATGGCGAATAAAGAGAAAGAGGTGGTAGAATGACACCAGGGCATTTATTGCTCTGGATAGTGGGAGCTGCTATAACCTTGACTACACTTACCCTTGCGGTGGTGGGGTTGATTGAATCAGCGAAGGGGGGAAACGATGAGCGACACCCTGACAGTGGTGGATCATCCGCTGGTTAAGCACAAGCTTACCATCATGAGAGATCTTTCTACGGGACCAAAAGAGTTCCGCGAGCTTCTCAGGGAGATCACGTTCCTGCTGGGATATGAGGCGACGCGTTGCATTCAGACCTATGAGGTTGAGGTTTCGACCCCGCTGGGGAAAGCCAAGGGCGAAATGATAGAGGACAAGAAAGTGACTATCGTTCCGATACTCCGCGCGGGTCTGGGTATGGTAGACGCGATGCTTCAGCTTCTCCCAAACGCTTCGGTTGGACATGTCGGCATTTACAGAGATCCTGAGAGCCTCCAGCCGGTGCGGTATTACAGCAAATTGCCTGATTTGAACGATCACTATGTTTTCATCCTCGATCCCATGCTGGCAACGGGACATTCCGCAGGACTGGCGGCGGATATAGTGAAAAAGTGGAATATCAGAAGTCTTTATGTGATCTCTCTAATCGCGGCACCAGAGGGAGTGGATTACCTGAGAGAACGTCACCCTGACGTCCATATCTACACAGCATCTCTCGATTCGCATCTCAACGATCACGGATACATAATTCCGGGTCTGGGAGATGCGGGAGACAGATTATACAGGACAAAGTGAAAGGAAAAAGCGGGCCTTTCGGCCCGCTTTTTTATCGCTTCGGTTTTGTCGGGCGTTTTTTGTAAATAGAAGGAAAGATCGATTAAACTCCCTTGACGTTTCTGCTAAAGACGAAAGCGGCAAGGATGAATGCCATAAGCCCGATAATTGAAACAAAACCGGCGAAAAGATAGCCGGTTTTGAGTGAACTTGCCTGAACAACGGCCCCTCCAACAACAGAACCGATTATCTGACCTGTGCTCTGAACTGACCAGTAGAACGTTTGAGAACGCGATATCATCTGGGCTGGGATCGTTCTGTTTATTTCCATCATCGAAAGTAGAGAAAGTGGAACAACGCCAAGACCGTGCAGTAGCTGGATGAAGAAAGCAGCTGGCCCAGCGAAAAGAAAGACCGTCAGGAACCACCTTATTATGAAACCTGATGCGATTATCGCGCCAAGAGTACGCATGGAAAAGCGCTTTCTGAGAAAAGGAAACAGTAGCAGTACGGGAATCTCGGCGAGCGTCTGAGTTAATATGAGATAACCGAGGATGCGTTCGTCCTGAAACACGTGGTTCGCGTAGAGCGGGAAGAACGAAAAGTGATACCCCATCGTCATCATCAAAAAGAATGAAAGGATTAGAAAAGCGCGAAGTATGGGATTTTTCAATATGATTCTCATGAACGATTTTTCAATGACATTCTCTTCGATTCGCGCGTTTGGCAGGTTCAGCCCGGAAATCGCTGTTGAAATGGTGGTTATCAGAAGGAGAACGAATAGGAAGGAAATACTCCTTGCGAGCAGATAGCCCGTTAGAAGTGAAATAGCGGCGTATCCGATTGTTCCCATCATACGCACGTTGCTGAACCGGTTTTCGCCTATTGAAGAACTCTTCAACATCATGGATTCACCTATGGGAATGGACGACATGATGAAAGAAAACATGGCGAAGGTTATCAGAAGGTTCGGAACGAATCCGGGATTTGTGTAAAGCGTGCAAGAAAATAAAGCCGCGAGAAGTCCCATAAAGAAGAGCATCCTCGGTCTTGAACTGACGGAGTCTGCAGCGCGGCCGAGCAGAGGAGCGGAAATTATCATCGCGAAAGGCGAGGTGGCCATCAAGATACCTATTTCGAAACGACTGGCGCCGGTTCTTTCGAAATATATGGGAAGATAAGAGGTAACAGCTATGGAACCGTATCCGAAAGTTTCGAAGAGAAGACTCGCGATTATCTCCTTTTTACTCCTCACGGCGTTCCCTCCATATGGTCTGCGATGATGTCCATGATCTTTCCGAGGTCTCTTTTTTCGACCCTGAACAGGTGAGATCTTGCTCTGGAATCGCTTGAACCAAACCCGTCGATGAAAGGAAAATGTCTGGATAACGACAGGGCTATACTGCTTTCAACTCCATGATTTTCAGGTATCAGAACCGCGAGGAGGATTTCCCCTTTTTCGAGGAGAAAATCTATATGCCAGTGTTTGTTTTTCTCTTTGCTGAGGTGCCTATGGATTCGCTGAAGAAGCCCATTCATAGCTGATCCAACATAAACGTAATATCCGCTATCGATCGAAAAACGGCGGCTTTTTGTCGCCACTTCCGCATCGTCTAAGAGCTTTATTATGAGCAGATATGTTCCGCTGATTCGCTTCGTTTAGCTCACCTCACGCTAATCAGGCCTTTGTAATCTGAGAGAATACGTTCCCTCCATTTAAGAAAGGCGTCGGTTATTTCGTTCAGATCAGGTTGTCCTTCTTCCATATGGTTTATAAGCATGTTCTTCAGTTTTTTCGATTCTCCATCCACAGGCTGAAGCGATAGAACTTCGGAGAATGAAATCAACTCTCCTTTATCAAGCCTGTTCAGGATGGAGACGAAGGAGTTGTGAAAGTCGATAATGGCTTCTGGAGAAACCGATGGCTGTATGAAGAGGAAGAAGAACGAGAGAAACACAACAGCGATAACGATGATCATCAAGATGTTCCAGATTCTCCAGCCTCTCCAGGTGTATCTGGGAGAGATCGCGAGTCCAAGGACGATTCCGGTTACCAATCCTCCTATGTGCGCGGCGTTGTTGATGTTTCCGGCTGTAAAGCCAAGGAAAAGGTTGAATATGATCATGGGCAAAAGGGCTGTTCCCGTTATTGGCCTGACATAGTACGGCATGTCTCTTCTTCTTCCCGCGGCGAAGAGCATGCCAACGAGGCCGAATATCGCTCCACTGGCGCCGATGGATATGGTGTTGTGGTAAAAGATCTGTGTGGCAATGTTGCCAACAACGCCGCTCAGAAAGTATGCCACGACGAACTTGGGAGTCGAGTAAACTTTCTCTATGATTGTTCCAAGGTATATCAGCGCGTACATGTTGAAGAAAAGATGCAACAGTCCTCCATGGAGAAACATCGCTGTTATGAGGCGGTTGTACTGTCCGCTGTCAACCAAAGGCCCGTACTGGGCTCCGAGCTTCAAAAGTGTGGAAGAGCTGAAACCACCGATGAGCTCAAGAAGAAAGAGCACGAGGTTGACGAAGGCTATTATGAAAACCGCCGATTTTAACCTTTCATTCCACACGTTCGAACGCCTCCCATTCTTCTATGATGGCACCGGCTACCAGGTAATCCTTCCAATATACTGCCAGAACCTGCCCGGGTGTCACGGCGAATGCTGGCTCTTTCAGGGTAAGTTTCAATCGATCTTGGGTACATTCCAGTGAAGCAACCGCCAGCATGTTCGACTTACTTCTAACCTTACACCTGAAAGTCTCTTCTCTCGATAAGGCGATAAGTATCTGAGGTGGAAGGAAGTAATTGGGCTGAGTGGCTGTTATGTAACCGGCAAGGAGCTTTTCTCTTTCTGCAACGTAGACGGTGTTTGTCATAGGATCGACATGATGAACGTAAACACGTTTGCCCAGCTGTACCTTTAAACCCTTTCTCTGGCCCACTGTATAAAGGAAGTAACCTTCGTGTTCACCAACAACTTTTCCGTCTAAGGTTTTGATCGCTCCTCGTAGACTTCCGAGTTTTTCTTTTAAGTAGCTGGATACGTCATCTTCGGGAACAAAGCAAATTTCCTGGCTTTCTGTTTTATCGAATACGTGAAGTCCCAGCTCCCGGGCTTTTTCTCTTATATCCGCTTTCTTCCATTCCCCAAGGGGAAGAAGGAGATACGGTAATCTTTCGGGTTTGATGAGAGAAAGGAAGTAGCTCTGATCTTTCTCAAGGTCAACAGCGCGTTTGATAAGCCAGTGTTCGAGATCTTCAACGTATTCAACCCGTGCGTAATGTCCGGTGGCGAACTTCTGGCAATTCAGGTTTTTTACAGCGTAATCCAGCAGCGCTCCCATCTTCACATAACGATTGCAAAAGACGCACGGATTTGGGGTATATCCTCCGCGGTACATCGAAAGGAAGCGCTCGACAACTTCTCTTGAAAACAATTCTCCGAGGTTGATTATTTTGAAAGGCACCCCGGCTTCTGTCGCTATTCGATGGGCGTCTCGGGTATCTGACGGCCCACAGCAGACCTTTTTCTTAACTCTGGCTTCAAAGCTGAAGTATTCGTCCGGGAATGTTTTCATGTGGACTCCCACGACTTCGTAGCCCTTTTCCAGCAGTATGTGAAGTGCGACTGAGCTGTCAACTCCTCCACTCATAGCGAGTGCGACTTTCAACCTTTGATACCTCCAGAGATATTGAACGTCAGAATATTCTAACAGAAAGCGATTTCCTTAAAAAACACCCTTCGCTAATGAAGGTTTGTGAAAAAGGAATGTTACAGCATAGAGCTTTT
>DPRG01000060.1 GCA_003538775.1 Thermotogae bacterium | reverse complement strand
ATAGGAAGCTTTCACTGTAAAATTCAGATTTGAAGCGAATATCTCTTCAGGTAGTTCGATTTCAACACCGTAAGCTGGTTTTACATAGTGAAGAACGTTGATCCATTCACTCTCCTGGAAACCATTGGCGTTCATTGTGAACCTATAGGTACCTATACGCCATTCAGAAGATGTTGGTATCGCCAGACTGAAGCTTCCATCAACGTCGGTAATCACCCTGTGAAAAACTCGATTGCCAAGCGGGTCAAAGAGAGAAACGCTAAGTTGTTCGAATTCCGCGTAAGAATACGAATTCTTCTTGAATTCTCTGAGGAAAACCTTCAGTCTGATCTCATCACCGGGTTTGTATACCGGTCTGTCGGTTATAACAAAAGCTCTGACTCCTTCTTCGGATTTCATGGTTTCCGGTAACCATAAATCAAAGCTGAAAACGCTTATCTGCTTGTCATGAAGAACGAGAAGAACATCACCGTACTCCAATCCAAGCGAATCGATCGATTTGATCAGAGTTCCATCCTTGCCGGCTTCTCCAAGAAATATTGGACCATTTTCGGCCTTTAAAAGCAGCTTTGCGCTTTCCGCGGGTTTTCCGTTTTCGTCGAAGACAAACAGCACATTCTTTTCCGTGAGAATATAGTAACCTTTGATGCTCGTTACGGAAAACTTCCAGGTCTTTGTTTCACCGTTAAAGACTGCTTCAGCTTCATAAAAGCCCGTTGGCAGATTGCCCACAGGTATTTCGTTATAACTCCAATCTTCAAGATAGACTTTTGTAGTTCTTATAAGCTTTCTCTCAAAGTCAGTTTTGCCAAATAAGAACGCAAGAGGATCCCTTTCAGCATCCACAGAATAAACGTTGAACACGCATAACCCCTTTTCTTCGTAGTAAGTATCAACAACAAATCGTATTCTTTCGTTAATATCGAAGCTGTGCTTGCCGAGGATTTCAAAACCCATAACTATCCCACCCATGGATAAAAATAAAATCATCATTATGAAAAACAGAATTTCTGTTTTTCGCATGATACTGCCCCCTTTCAAAAAATTATACTACATCGTAAACTTTTGGTGATAAACTGCTCAAGGACCTCCAAAACAGGGGGTGACAGACCCATGGTTATTAGAATCGGCTTGGGGCAGATCAATTCGATTGTTGGTGGCATGGATGAGAATGTAGAAAAGATCCTGAGATATGTAGAAGAAGCTGAGGAAAACAACGTTCAGCTGCTGGTCTTTCCTGAGCTCTCGATCTGCGGTTATCCCCCGGAAGATCTCGTTCTTCGACTGGATTTTCTCCAGGCTAACGTACGCGCTGTGGAACGATTGGCTCAGTCCACTACGCAAAAAGACCTTGTACTAATAGTGGGTTTTGTGGATTTCAAAGACGATGTTTACAACGCCGCGGCGATTATCCACAGGGGAAGGATAAAAGCCGTATACAGAAAATCGATACTTCCAAATTATGGCGTTTTTGATGAATTCAGATACTTCGCAAGGGGTCACAAACCACTCGTTTTGAATGTCGATGGAATTCGCATTGGTTTGACGATTTGTGAAGATATATGGGTACCAGAAGGGCCGATGAGTGCGGAAGTGATAGGAGGAAGTGCCAACCTTATAATCAACATCTCCGCATCACCTTTTGAGACGGGCAAACCGCGTGTTCGGGAAGAAATGGTAGGGGTTCGAGCGAGAGACTACCGTGTTCCGGTTGTATATACAAACCTCGTTGGTGGGCAAGATGAGCTTGTTTTTGATGGACACAGCTTCGTTGTGGATCACACCGGGAAGGTCATCTCAAGAGCCAGGGGGTTCGAAGAAGATCTGCTCATAGTTGACCTACATCTTGAAGAAGCCGTTCTTGCAAAACTCCACGAGCCACGGAGAAGGCAGGTTGAAGGAACACAGGAATGTGAAATTGTCGATATTGAGGGAGCACTCAAGCCACCGGAAGATCTTATCAAAACCAGAGTCGAACCTTTGAAAGATGACCTGGATTGGACTCTGGAGGCGCTGATTCTCGCGGTGAAGGATTATGTTCGAAAGAACGGTTTTCAAAAGGTGGTACTGGGCTTGAGTGGTGGAATTGATTCATCTTTAACAGCTTCTATTGCCACTCTCGCTCTTGGACCTGAGAACGTAAAAGGCGTACTCATGCCCAGTCGCTACACTTCTAAAGAGAGCATAGACGATGCGCTTGCACTGGGAAAAAATCTTGGGATCCAGACTCTGACCATACCCATAGAAAAGGCGTTTCAGGCGTTTCTGGAGACCTTAGAAGAAATCTTCAAAGATCTTCCACACGATACAACAGAAGAAAACCTCCAAGCGAGGATTAGAGGAAACATTTTGATGGCGCTTTCGAACAAATTCGGATGGCTTGTCCTCGTTCCAGGAAACAAGAGTGAGATGAGTGTGGGATACGCCACCTTATATGGCGATATGGCCGGGGGCTTTGCAGTGATTAAAGATATTTACAAAACCGATGTTTACAAGCTGGCAAACCTTGTGAATCGTAGATTCCCCAAACCTGTTATTCCCGAAAGAGTATTCAAGAAGCCGCCCACCGCAGAGTTAAGGCCCGGCCAAACCGATCAGGAAAAACTTCCTCCCTATGAGATTCTTGACGATATTCTGAGGATGTACATAGACGAAGACAAACCAATAGATTTTATAGTAAACGAAGGATATGACCGCGATCTCGTTAAATCGGTAATAAAGATGGTGAAAAATTCCGAATACAAAAGACGTCAAGCCGCTCCTGGAGTAAAGGTTTCTCCCCGTGCTTTTGGAAAAGAGAGAAGACTACCCATCACCAATCACTACGATCCTGAATGAAAAAAGGGGCTTTTTCAGCCCCTCTGGTGGGTGCGGCAGGGATTGAACCTGCGACCTCTTCCTCGTCAAGGAAGCGCTCTCCCACTGAGCTACGCACCCATCTCTGGTGGCGGCGGTGGGACTCGAACCCACGACTCTGCGGGTATGAACCGCATGCTCTAGCCAGCTGAGCTACACCGCCGGCACAGAACGATTTTAGCATAAAGATCCGATCCTTGCAAGGGGTATACATCGAAAACAAAGAGTGTAGAATGGAAGGTACAAAGTATCTCGCTTCGTGCGGTTGTTTTAATTCGATTCGGAAAGTGGATTAGAATTTTTAGGGGTAGAATCTTACATCAATTGGATACGCGAGAAAAATTCGATGGGTTTGGAGTTTTTTGGAACGAAACATCCTGAGAGGAAAATAGGAGGGACCTGTTATGAAAAAACTATTCCTGTTTGATGGAACCGGTCTTGCTTATCGTGCTTATTTTGCCCTGGATCCGTCACTTGCCACTTCGAAGGGACTGCCCACCAACGCGGTTTATGGTATGGCGCGCATGATGATACGCTTTTTGAAAGATTGGTTCAGAGATGGAGATGAAATCTACGCGGTGGTTGCTTTTGACAAGAAGACGGTGACCTACCGACATCAGCTTTTAGAGCAGTATAAAGCTCAGCGCCCTGAAACTCCAGATAATCTGATCGTACAGCTTCCGTATATAAAAAAACTGGTTAAAGCAATGGGTTTTCACGTGGTGGAAGTGGAGAATTTCGAAGCAGACGATGCGATAGCGACCCTGGCCGTCAAAGGAAAAGAGCATTTTGATGAAATATACATAGTGACTATGGACAAAGATTTTTTGCAGCTTGTAAATGACAAGATAAAAATCCTGAGAACGGTCAAGGGAGTTACAGGGATAGAGGTTTACGACAGGGAAAAGGTAATCAAAGAATATGGTGTGACTCCCGAACAAATAGTCGATTACCTTGCGCTTTCCGGGGACACTGCGGATAACGTTCCGGGAGTGAAGGGGATTGGCCCTAAAACCGCACAGACTCTGTTAAAAGATTTTGGGAACATAGATGGGATTTACACCAACATCCGGGCGCTTTCACCAAGGCTCAGAAGGCTTCTTATAGATGGAAAACAAATGGTTGAGCTCAGCAGAAAGTTAGTGCAGTTATCTTTTGACGCCCCTGTGTCCGCAGAATGGGAACAATACAGATTCCGAGGATTCAAAGAAAAAGAACTTCTGGAGGTTCTTAAGGAGCTGGAATTTTCTTCCATTATGAACGAGCTGGATCTGCACGACGATTCAGCATCGTTCAGTGTTGAGATCATCGAGAGCATAGAGAAGCTGGAGAAGCTGGAGAAGGATCTTGAAAAAGCTGGTGTTGTTTCCTTCGATATAGAAACTTCCTCTCTTGACCCTTATGAAGCAGAAATCGTGGGGTTGTCACTGGCTTTTAAAAGCTCTCAGGGATATTACATACCCGTATGGCAGATGAAGGAAAGAGGAATATCCGGGGATCAGATACTGAAAATCCTAAAACCCGTTTTGGAATCGAGTGTTCCCGTACTTGTAGGCCAGAACCTCAAGTATGACTTTTCCATACTCATGGTAAACGGTGTTGAACCGGGTATCCCAAAGTTTGATACCATGATAGCAGCTCATCTGATCAACCCCAACGAGAAACGCTTCAACCTCGACGAGCTTGCCATGAAGTTTCTGGGATATAAGATGATCACGTATGAAGAGGTAACCTCCGGCGTTTTCGGTGGTGACTTCAGAAACGTTCCCGTGGAAAAGGCGGCTCGTTATTCTGTTGAAGACGCGGTAGTAGCTTTCAGACTCTTTGAAGTGCTTTCCAAAAGACTTTATGAAGAAGATCTTCTGGATGTTCTGGAGCGTGTGGAAATGCCTTTGATCAATGTACTGACAAGAATGGAACTCAACGGTGTTTACGTTGATGTCGAATATTTGAAAGAGCTTTCTAAAAAATACGAATTGAAGATGACGGAGATCGCTGAAAAGATCTTTGAGATAACCGGGGAAAGATTTAACATCAATTCACCATCTCAAGTCGCTCATGTGCTGTTCGAGAAGCTCGGAATAAAACCCCTAAAAAAGACTAAGGGCGGCCAGTACTCCACAAACGCAGAGGTGCTTGAAGAACTCGCTGAAACGAATGAAGTAGCACGTTATATCCTCGAATATAGAAAGTATCAAAAGCTCAAATCAACTTATGTCGATGCCCTCCCGGGTATGGTTAACCCTAAAACAGGTCGTATTCATACATCGTTTCATCAAACCGGGACGGCTACAGGACGCTTGAGCAGCTCCGAACCAAACATGCAGAACCTACCGAAGAGAGATGAAGAGTCGAAAGAAATAAGAAAAGCCGTCACACCTCAGGAAAAAGGCTGGAAAATTCTAAGCGCCGATTATTCTCAGATCGAACTGCGAGTTCTCGCTCATCTGAGCGGAGATGAAAATCTCATAAACGCCTTTAAAGAAGGGAAGGATATTCACAGAACAACCGCGTCAAAAATATTTGGTGTGGATGAATCCCAGGTGGATGACTGGATGCGATCAGTAGGCAAAATGGTTAATTTTGCCATTGTTTATGGTGTCACTCCCTACGGGCTTTCCTCTCGAACGAATCTTTCGAGAGAAGAAGCGAGTAAAATCATAAGCAACTATTTTTCATCTTTTCCCAAGGTTCGAGAGTATGTTCAAAAATGCATCCAGGAAGCAAAGCAGAAAGGGTATATAAGAACAATGTTTGGCAGAAAAAGAGACATACCGCAGCTGAGAAGTAAGAATAAAAATGTGGTACAGGAAGGCGAAAGGATAGCGATAAACACTCCTGTACAAGGGACGGCAGCGGAGATCATGAAAGTAGCCATGATAGAGGTGGACAAAAAGCTGAGAGGCAAGAAAACAAAGATGATTCTTCAAGTACACGACGAACTGGTGTTTGAAGTACCAGAAGAAGAACTCGAGGAAATCAAAGAAATTATCACACACACCATGGAAAATTGTGTCAAACTGGCGGTTCCTTTAAAGGTAGACATCGAGGTTGGCGATCATTGGAGCTGACTATAAAAGTGGTAGAACCCACGTGATCACGCAATAATCACTCGCTTTTTTGCGCATATCAAAAAAAACATCTCACACAAAGGAAGAGGGAATTGTTCTAGCGTGAAGTTTTTGCCGTTGTGTTACGCGTTTGTTTTTCGCAAACACTCACAAACGATCGCTTCTAGAAAGAAGTAAGAATACAAAACGCACGTGATCACACGACTGTCACTCACCTGTTTCTTCGCTCGCATCAAAAAAGCACCCCACGCAAAGAAGGAAA
>DPRG01000116.1 GCA_003538775.1 Thermotogae bacterium | reverse complement strand
TTTTCTATGGCTTCAAGATTCTCAATGTCGAGCTCGTCCTTTTTCACTCCGCCATGGTATTTTAACGCCTTCAAAGAGGCAACCAGGACCACTCCATTGACGTTGAATCCACCCACTCTGGATACGAAGTCAAGAAATTTTTCACCGCCGAGATCGGCGCCGAAGCCGGCTTCCGTCACAACTACATCACTAAGCTTCAGGGCTAATCTGGTGGCGATGACGCTGTTGGTTCCATGGGCGATGTTAGCAAAGGGTCCACCATGAACAAACACAGGGGTGTTTTCTATGGTTTGAACAAGGTTCGGATTCATCGCATCTTTCAGAAGTACCGCCATGGCACCATGAGCCTTCAGATCTCCCGCCGTGATGGGATTTTTCTTTTTCGAATACGCCACTATGATACGCGAAAGCCTTTCTTTCAGATCTTTCAGATCTCGCGCGAGACAGAGGATGGCCATCACTTCGGAAGCCGCCGATATTACAAAACCATCCTCTCTCGGCACACCGTTGGCAGATCCACCAAGGCCAACGACTATATGTCTCAACGCCCTATCGTTCATATCCATTGCCCGAGGCCAGATGATTTTGGTGGGATCTATGTCGACTGAAGAGAATTTCAACGCGGCGTCAAGCATCGCTGAAAGAAGGTTGTGAGCTGATGTGACCGCGTGTATATCGCCGGTGAAATGAAGGTTTATCTCTTCCATTGGTAATATCTGGGCGTTTCCACCACCTGTCGCTCCGCCTTTAACACCCATAACCGGCCCGAGCGAAGGTTCCCTGAGGGTCACTATGGAATTTATTCCGAGTCTGTTGAAGGCCATGGAAAGTCCTATGCTTGTGGTGGTCTTCCCTTCACCGGCGGGCGTGGGATTCATGGCGGTGACGAGGACGAGTTTTCCATCCGGTTTGTCCTTCAATTCAAGTAGCTTTCTGTAAGGCACCTTGGCTATGAACTTCCCGTAGGGAATCAAATCATCTGGTGAGATTCCCAGCTTCTCACCTATCGTTGTTATGGGTTTGGGTTCGGGGTTTTTCATGTGCAAAACCTCCTAAACAACGCTACAAAAGTAGCTTTTGTGGCGCCACATGGTTTCTGGCAACACGATCCAGGACTGCGTTTACAAAGGCTGGAGATTCTTCGTCACTGTATATTTTTGAAAGTTCTACCAGTTCGTTTATGGTAACTTCGACGGGTATATCGGGCTCATAAAGGAGTTCAAAAATACCCATTCTCAGGAGATTTCTATCTATGAGACTTATTCTCTCTATACTCCAGTCTATAAGGTATTCGGATATCAGTTCGTCCAGCTGGTCTATGAGGTTCAGGGTTTTGAGAAGATATCTCACGCCGAAATCTCGTTTATTGAAGGGAATATCAAACAAAGTAAACCCTTCTTCTAAACTCCAGAAGGGAGGGCTCTGAGGGTTAATTTCATGCTCATAGAGAGCTCTCAGAATACATTCGCGTATTCGACGGCGCTGGGGATAACGGATATCGGATTTGCTCATTCCTCTTTACTGCTCTCTTCCACTCCCGGGAATTCTTGGGTTCCTTCCAAAAGCACTTCCTCAACCGTTACATTGACGGATGCCACTTTCAAGCCTGTAAGGGCTTCGAGGTCTTTGGAGAGTTTGTCCTGCAACTTCTTTACGTATTCGGGTATCACTTCACCGAACTTCACAGCCACACGTACGTTTACACTGACCGTTTCGTTGTCAAGACGGTCTATTTCCACCGCTTTTTTGAGTCTTTTGGCTTCTTTTGGATCGGAAAGATCTGATCCCTGGAAGTCTGCGAGTGACTTCACGGCGATATCCTTTAATACAGAATCGCTGATTTCAATATTCCCGTACTCCATGCAATCCACCTCCTTTTATGCTCTTTCTATATATTCACCCGTTCTCGTATCCACCTTTATCTTTTCGCCTTTCTCCACGAAGTAGGGAACGGTTATCTTCAAACCAGTTTCGAGGACAGCCGGTTTTCCGCCGCCGGATACGGTATCGCCTTTGAAAGCTGGTTCAGTATCCTCCACAGTCAGCACAACAGCGTTCGGCAGCACAACACCTATGGGTTGTCCTTCGTAAAACTGAAGCATTACTTCAAGGTTATCCACGAGGTAGAACCTCGCGTCGCCTATCTCCTCCTCGGTGAGTCTGTACTGCTCAAAAGTTTCCATATCCATGAAATAGTATCCGTCACTGTCGTTATATAAATACTGGGCGTTCCTCAGCTCAAGGGTTGCTTCTTCAACTTCCGTTCCACTGTTGAAATTCTCATCCCTCACAAGGCCCGTCTTTATGTTCTTCAATTTCGTACGCACTATACCTCTTCCCCGAGCCATGGTGTGTTTGCTCACGTCGATAACCCGATAGATCTCTCCGTTCAGCACGATGTACATGCCTTTTCTTAAAGAACCAACTTCGACCAATTTTAGCACCTCCCGTTCAAAGTCTGACTGGTGATCTCGGTATTGTGGTCAAACACTCAAGCCCTTTTTCTCTGACAACAACATCCTCTTCAATTCTAACACCAAACTTCCCTGAAATGTAAACTCCCGGTTCTACGGTCATCACACTACCGACCGGCACTTTCTCCAAACTGCGCGGAGAAAACGCATGCCCTTCATGAACTTCAAGCCCTATACCGTGGCCAAGCGAGTGAGAGAAGTACTGTCCAAATCCCCTGCTTTCAAGTTCGTTCCTTGCAAGGGCATCGACTTCTTTGCCTGTCATACCCGATTGGAAGTGTTCGAAAACAGCGTTTTGAGCCGCAATTACCGCATCGATAACCTCTTCGACCAGAGGATCTGTCGAGCCGACAAGGACGGTTCGAGTTATGTCGCTGACGTAGCCGTTAACGCGTGCGCCGTAGTCTATAACAATCACACTGCCGCGCTCGATTCGTCTATCGGAGGGTTTTGCGTGTGGCATAGCGGACGCCGGCCCCGAGGCTACTATTGTGGGGAAGGCGGGTCCTTCACATCGCAGTTTCATACGATGTTCAAGGAAGGCGGCTACTTCTCTCTCGCTCATACCTGGCTTCAATACCTCGAGAAGTTCATTAAAAACTTCTTCAGCTACTCTGACCGCTTCGCTTATGGCGTGTATTTCGTCTTCATCCTTCACCGACCGGAGTTTGTGGATAACGTCATCTATTCCTTCAAAACCGACCTCTAAAGAGGACAGTTTTTCATAATCCCTTAAGACCATCCGGCTTTTTTCGATACCGAGCTTTTTCACTCCATGCTTTTCAAGAAGGGATTTCAGGACATGGAGGCCTTCATCCGAGCTTGGAACAGTTATCACTTCAACGTCGGTTTCCTGACTCGCCTGTTCCGTGTATCTTCCATCGGTTATCAAATACGTTTCTCCATCTGTTATGAGTATCTCCGAGTGAGAGCCAGTGAAACCGGTGAAGTAGACCGAGCTGGCCCAGGAAGAGTTTTCAAAATTCATTACGAAAGCCGCGTCTACACCCTTTTCGTTTATTGACTCGATCAACCTTTTTCGGCGTGCCTCGTGATTCATCTCTGCCCCTCCCCGATTATCTCTTTCAAAAAGGAAACACCATTATCCAGTGGTCCCACTTCGAAAAGCTCGGCTATGGTCTGTCCAAGATCTGCGAAGGATTCTCGTTCGGTAAATGAGCCCGGTTTTACTCGACTTCCATACGCGAGCAGAGGGACCTGCTCTCTTGAATGGTCGGTGGATGGTGTTGTTGGATCGCAGCCGTGATCAGCGGTGATGAAAAGGATATCGTCTGTTTCCAAACGTTCGATTATCTCTGGAAGCCTCTGGTCGAATGCCTCCAGAGCCTTGGCATAGCCTTCAGGGTCGTTTCTGTGACCGTATTTCATATCGAAATCCACGAGATTGACGAAGATGAAGGCATCTTCTTTTTTCTCTTCCAGAACGCTCAGGGTTTTGTCCACACCGTCCATGTTGTCTTTGGTTTTCCAGTTTTCCGTTATTCCACGATAGTTGAAGATGTCGCCGATCTTACCAACGCCATAAACGGGGATACCTTTCCGGGTTAACAGATCGAGGACGGTTATTCCTTCTGGGTCCAGAGAAAAATCTTTTCTTCGTTCCGTTCTTATGTAATTGGGCCATACACCGGTGAAAGGTCTCGCTATGACTCTGGCGACCTTGAATCCCATTTCATCGATCAGTTTGCGTGCTATCTTACAGTAGTGATGAAGTTCATCGGGGGGAACTATCTCTTCTTTTGCAGCCACCTGGAAGACGCTGTCGGCTGATGTGTAGACTATAAGAGCACCCGTTTTCTCGTGAACTGGACCAAGTTCTTTTATAATCTCTGTCCCAGAAGCTGGCTTATTTCCAATAACAGCTCTCCCTGTGGCTTTTTCGAAGGCCTTAATCAGTTCTTCAGGGAATCCATTTGGGAACAAATCGAAGGGTTTTTCCAGCACTATACCTGCGATCTCCCAGTGCCCAGTGGTTGTATCCTTTCCTGGGCTCTTTTCTTTCATCACGGTGTATGCCCCTTCAGGTGATTCGGTGGGCTTCACCCCTTCGATATCAGCTAGGTTGCCCAGACCAAGCTTCTCCAGATTCGGGAGTTTTAACCCTCCAACGGCTCTGGCCGTGTTGACAAGTGTGTTGCTGCCTTCGTCGCCGTAAAGGTCCGCATCTGGAAGCGCTCCGATGCCCACGCTGTCAAGTACTATCACGATCGCTCTCATAAAATCCCCTCCTGGGTTAATGTTATCATGTATTTTTCACCAGCGCCAGAGAATGAACCTAAAGATCTTTTTTCGCTCTCTTCACGCGATTTGATGATATGACTTTGCTTCTGATTTAGAGACTTTTTCGAGCTCGACTTTCAAGCAAGATCTGTTTAATTTCTACTAAGTGTGTTCGAAAAATCAAGAAACAGAGCGTGTTCGATCTTTCCAACTATGAATGCAAAAGCTTATCCAAACTTATATTTCGTACCCGTTTGTATCCTCCCGCATCCGCAAAACGACCCACTCGAAGATTCCCCCTGTTTCAGTACTTTCTATCAAAACGATCTGATTAACGGCTCTGGAATCTCTTGTCTTTTTATCCTCATCACACATCTCAGCTTCTAAGTCTTGCGAAGCGCCGAGCAAGCACTCATACAAATGATCACCGAACCGCAGATTTTTCTGCTTTCTTCTCCCACAAAACGCACGTGATCTCACGACCTTCACGAGCGCTGAGCGTTTTTCTGCCTTTCTACCCTTATCACACATCTCGGTTTCTAAGTCTTGCGAGGCGCCGAGTGAACGCTTATTCAAACAATTACCGAGCCGCACGGACGCGGCGAGATTTCGCCTTTCTACCTTCTCCTGTTCCAGCATAGAGCGTGT
>DPRG01000072.1 GCA_003538775.1 Thermotogae bacterium | reverse complement strand
CGTTTGTGAGTGCTTGCAAGGAGGAAAGTGGAGCGCAACTGCGAAAACTTCACGCTGGAACATCTCTTTCCTTTTCTTTGCGTGGGGTGCTTTTTTGATGCGAGTGAAAAGGCAAGCGAGTCGTGGGATTCACATGAATTATTCAACTCTTCAAATTCATCCCGGCGCCTTTTACTTTCTCAAAAGTTTCTTCATCCTTAGATACTCCTCTTCCGTAATCTCGCCTCTTGCAAAGCGCTCATCAAGGATCCTTTCGGCTTCACTGGGGTTTCTATCATACCGCCCAAAGAAGTCTCGTATCGCTCTTGCTACAATCCAGATGATCGCGACGATTATCGCTATTCCTGTTATCCATATAATCAAACTCCACCACGGAGAAGGGAACAACCAGTAATGATGCCACCAGTACATTCATTCACCTCCATTATTCGTATCTCAAAGCATCAACTGGATTCAGCTTTGAGGCTTTGTAAGCTGGAAAAACCCCGAAGAACAATCCAACAGCTGTAGAAACACCAACGGCAATTAGCACAACAAACGGTGTGATTGTAGCATTCAGGTTCATCATGTTTCCCACAAATCGGCCAGTCAACACTCCCAGAATGATCCCCACTATCCCACCAGCAAAGGTTATCACTATCGCTTCGATCAAAAATTGCATGAGAATTGAAGCGTTTGTCGCACCAAGCGCTTTTCTTATCCCTATCTCCCGTGTTCTTTCAGTAACTGAAACGAGCATTATGTTCATTATGCCTATACCACCAACCAGAAGAGATATAGCGGCAATTCCACCCAGAGTAAGGCTCAGGATGGACATTGTCTCGTTCACCGTTGAAAGGATGGCTTCTTGACTGATTATATTGTATTTGTTTTCATCCTTAAAACGCGAAAAAAGGTAAGAATCTATCTCTTCGATAGCCTGATCCGTCAATCCCTCAGAAGCGGATTGAGCCACTATTAGACTAAGTCGATCTGTATGGAATATCCTGTTTTTAGCTGTGCTGAATGGCAGTATGATCGCATCGTCGGGCCTGAACATAAGGAGCTGTCCCGCAGGTTTGAGAACACCTATCACCGTCATACGCTGCTTGCTTCCAGCGGAAGTAATCACATATATCGTCTTACCCAAAGGGTTTTCTTCACCAAAAAGGTCTTCCTTAACCTGACTGCCTATGATGCACACTCTCCTTCCTTCATCGTATTCGGTAAGCCCCCTTCCTTCTTCTATCTCCAGATCGAGCATCTGAAACACACTCGGATAAACTCCCATCACAGTGGTGAAAGTGTTTGAACCACTGTACTGCACATTCAACATCTGTTCCAAAACAGGGGTAACCGCCGAAACAGAAGGACAAAACCGGGCGATGTTTTCCGCATCGTCCACATCGAGAATGTCTCCAAGTGCGGTGGCTATCCTTCCACCTGCTCCCCCAACCCTTCCGGGAGTTATCATTATTATGTTCGAACCAAGGGAAGAGATCCTTTCTCTCACAGACTCGCTTGCGCCCTGACCTAACGAAACCACCGCAATAACCGCAGCCACGCCTATGGTTATACCCAGAACGGAAAGAAATGTTCTCAACTTATTAGCGAATATCGATGATACGGCCGTTTTAAAAAGCTCGAATATCATCCTCTCACCTCTTCCCGGATGATACGACCATCTCTCATGTGTATTACCCTGTCACCTATCCCAGCTATTTCAGGGTCATGGGTCACGACCACTACTGTTATCCCCTCTTCCCTGTTCAACCTCACAAGATTCTCTATAACAACTTCTCCACTCGCGGTGTCCAGATTTCCGGTGGGCTCATCGGCGAGTATGACCTTAGGATTGTTAGCTAAAGCCCTCGCAATAGCTACCCGTTGCTGCTGACCACCCGAAAGCTGTGAAGGACGGTGTTTCAACCTATCAGATAATTCAAAACGCTCAAGAAGATCTCTGGCTCTATCTATTCTCTTCTTTCGAGGGACGCCAGCGTAGATCATGGGAAGTTCAACGTTTTCAAGGGCTGTGAGTCGGGGGAGAAGGTTGAACTGCTGAAAAACAAATCCAAGCATGGCATTTCGTACCCGGGCAAGCTGCCGATCGTTAAGTTTGGATACATTTCTGCCGTCTATATAAACCTGACCTGAGGTGGGTCTGTCCAGACATCCCATTATGTGTAGCAGGGTTGACTTCCCACTGCCAGATGGCCCCATAACCACAAGAATTTCCCCGGGCTGTACTTCCAATGTAACTCCGTCCAGAGCTCTGACTTCTTCTGTTCCCATCCTGTAAATCCTGGTAACATTCTCCAGCCTTATCACCAGTTACTACCTCCCCCGCGTTACCGTCCTATAAACCTCATGGGGTTAAAACCAGCTCCTGGTAAGCCCTGCCTGTTTTGATTCGAAATGCCCTGTAACGACGCGTTGCGATCTATCACCACAATTTCTCCTTCTTCAAGCCCTGATGTGATCTCGGCTACAAAATCGCCAATGTAGCCCACCTCAACAGAACGTTCTTCGATACTTTCACCTGTTTTCACCTTGACCATGTAATCCCCTCGTGCGCTTCTCATCAACGCACTTACCGGCACCGTTATTACATCTGTTTTGTTGACTATCATCACGCTAACGTCACAGGAAAGTCCGGGGACTATCTTCTCCATACCTGAACGTTTTTGAATGTCTATCTTCACTGGAAAAACTATCAGGCCTCCGCTGGTTTGACCAACAGGAGAAAGATACGACAAAGTCCCCATCACCCGCATGTTTTGAAGGTTTTCGAAAGTAACCACTGCTCGCTGCCCGATCTCAAGGGATCCATAATCCACTTCATCAACCGCACCCTCTACATGTACCGAATTCACATTCACGACCTGAGCCACAATCTTTCCTGAACCAATGGGCTCACCTTCCGCCACATTTATAGAAACCACCACTCCATCGATGGGAGAATAAATCTTGGTCCTCTCCAGATCGCGCTGAGCAATTCTGAGTTCTATTTCCCTCTGCTGGATAAGCAAATCTGAACCTTCCACCTTCGCCAGTTCGTAGTTCTGCAAGGCCTTAAGATAACTCAATTGATAATCCTCGTCTTCCAGTTCCAAAAGCAAATCTCCTTTTTTTACCTCCTGACCTTCATCAACATACACTTTTTTCACGATCCCTGAAACCAGGCTCTTCACTTCGTAAGATTCGTCCGCAACCACCTCACCCGATATATCCACTGTTTCTACAAGTGGGCCTTTTCTAACAGTGTATTCATAAGTACTCGATTGCGATGACGTCTGTGTAACTTCCTGAGGTCTATTACAACCAACCGCCACCAGCAAAAGAAGTAGAACCGATACTATCAATATCCAGGATCTCCTGTTTTTCATCTCTTCACCCCCACAAGAGCAACAAGATCCACGCCTCGAAGCGCAAGCATATCCAGTTTGACCATAAGGACATCGAAATGTGCGCGATTAAAATCGAGCTCTTTTCTCTTCAAATCGATTTCCTTCAACTGAAGTTCCTCCTCGGTGATGATACCCTTTTCAAACTCCCTGAGCGCTCTTTCATAATCGTCCTTAGCTATCTTCAGATCAATCTCTGCTATCTGACGAGAAACTTCCATGGATTCCAGTGACCGTTGAAGTTCTCTTAACTGCTCTTCCAGATCCTCTTTTGACTCCTCGTAATTGCTCTGCGCTATTCTGTAATCGAGTTCAACACCACGAAGACTTGTTTCTCTTTCACCCCTATCGAGCACCGACCAGTCAAAAGACAATCCAATTGAGAAACCGTTTTGATCAGGCGAAGAATCTTCAAACCATCTAACGAAAACGATCGGCTCCGGTAGATATTGAAGAAAAGATCGTTGTTTCTCCTTTTCCGCTACCTTCAAACGCATTTCCAGCGCTTTCAGATCTTCTCGATAATACTCTTCTGTTTCCTGCTTCACTACAAGAGTTTCAAGCAGCTTCTCCGCCTCTTCCAGAAGAGGTTGGTCAACTTCTATCTTTTTCTGAAGTTGCTGTTCGAGTTCCTTTAGGCTGTTCTCAAGGGACAGGATCGACTTGAGCGAATTTCCAAGCTCAGCCTCGGATACCGTGATCCCCAATCGACTCTTCTCTTCTTCGTATATCTTTCTGCGTATTTCGAGCTCTTTTTTCAGAAGCTGAAGTTCCTGCGCGGAGAACCAGCTGTCGATAATCTCAGACAGCAGCTCTTTCAAGACTCTGTTAGCGTTGTTCTTCACACTCCACAAAGCCTCCAGATATCCGGCCCGCGCCGTGAGATCTTCCTCATCTTCATTCTGAAACAGGTTTTTCCGAACCTCCAGCGTCCATCCACTCCAGTTAGTACTTTCAGAATCAATAGAAAGGCCACCTGAGAAAACGAGGTTCCATCCTTCTATATCAAAGGAAAGACTCGGTCGAATCTGCGCGTGCAATTCTCCATCCGTCAGCTCAGATTCAGCATCAAGATCGATATAAGGGATGAACCAGTTCATGTCCTCTCTGAGATTCTGCCGTGCGATCTCCAGTGATTTGACCGCCTTCAAATACTGCGCATCCTGTTCCAATCGTTCTTCTAACAGCTCTGAAATATCCGCCAGGGATAACACCGTTAGGGTAAGAAACGATAACAGAACAACTACAGCATTCCTCATCTCCCATCATCCTTCAGAATCTAAGATGATCTTCAACGGCTCATCATAGCCACTGTTAAGAAGAAACTCTATTAAAGCGAGGAGATATGAACGCTCTGATTGGAAGTACGCTCTCGCTTTTGACAAAAGCTGGTTTTCAGCGGAAAGTAGCTCTTTTTCAGAAATCAATCCTTTTTCATACTTAGCTTTCGCGTTTTCAAAACGTGACTTCTGCACATCCCAGCTTTCCTTTGCCAGAAGGTACCTTCCGTACAGATCCCCAAGATTGAAGAGCTGTTCCTGAAGAGTCAGTGAAACACTATGTATGGTGGATTCGCGCGACCTTTCCGCACTCGTCAACGATCTTTTGGCTTTGTTTACCTCGTACTGCGAAGCGCTGGTAAGGGAATCCAGATTCAGTTTTGCACGTTTAAGGTTCAATTCAGAGATCTTAATATCAAGGTTGTCCTTCAAATAAGTGTCTGTGGATACTTCTATCTCCGCGATATCAGGCAGCACTAAAGCCTCAAACGTTATCTGATCACTTTTCAATTCGATCCCGGTACGCCATTTTAACTCTTCAAGGTCGTTTTCCAGTGTAAATTCCGCGGCGGCTTTATCAAGCACCGCCTGGCGATACGTGATCGAGGCTTCCTTCAAATCTTCTTCCACGGCAAGCCCTTTCTGGTAGAGCTGGGTTTGTTCATCTAAATCCATTTCCGCTATCTTCAAAGTGTTTTCCTGGATACGAAGATCTAAGAGATCGGAAATCAAGCTATAATATGTCCCCAAAACGTTCTGATAGAACTTCAAAACAGAATTCCTATAGGTTTTTTCAGAATTCAAAAGGGTTATCTCGGCGTTGATCTTGTCCAGTTCCGTGACCGCGGATACCATCGCCTTATCATAATCATCCTTAGCCTGCTGGTATGTGTCCATCGCTTCGAGAAACTCCATATCTCTCTGTTTAGCGGCTTCCACAAACTCTTTGAGATCCATAGCCATAAGACTGCCGATAAAAATCACCGAAACCAGTAAAAGCACTACTCGTTTTGCCTTCATCATCTGAACACCTCCCGCAAAATGTTGTTTCACGGTGATTCTACACGTGAAAACTTAGAAAAAGCTTAGAGATCACATAGAACTGGATTAAAAATGGAAAGTGGTAGAATCTATCTGGAGTTGACGTTGCCCTCTGTCGGAGGTGGTACGGTTGGAAAAACCGCAGCAGTCAATGGTGGATCTCAAATTCGAACGCGACGGGCTGACTCTCGTTATACAACCCTACACAGACATACAGGAAGTGATATCCTCAATTGAAAGGCTCTTCGCTGAGATGGGTAACTTCGTATCAGAAGGGGATGAGGTGATTCTTTCCATTCCCGAAGGAGAAAAAGCTGCCGACGATCTTCCTGCTCTCGTTGCCGCGGTTGGTAAATTCGGTCTGAACGTCGCACAAGTTGTTGTCGGCAGAACTCGAAAAACTATGAAGATCTCCGACCGTACCAAAAAAGAAGCTACTGGTCGCGTTTCTGAAGGAACGAAGGTGGTAAAACGTAACCTGCGCTCAGGACAGATGGTGGTGCACAACGGCGGGGTGATAGTTTTTGGAAACGTTCACCCCGGAGCGGCCATCTTCGCCGGCGGCAGCGTGGTGGTTTTTGGAAATCTCAGAGGGCAGGTAAAAGCCGGACTTGTGGAAGGAGAAACCTCTGTCATAGCCGCTCTTGAGTTTTCCCCCACCTTTCTCCAGATATCACACTTCGTGATGAATGAACCTCCTTCCTTTTCCCAACCGGCTGTTGCCCATGTCGGAACTGGAAGGATAGTTGTGGAGCCATACGAAAGTGTCAGATTCCAGGATAGAGGTGATAAGGATTGAACACAACGGAGCTTCTCAAATTTCTTTCCAGGCTGAACGGTCCTTCAGGATTTGAATCCGATGTCATTCAAAAGATAAAGGATTCAATAGAAGGAGACGCCGACAAGGTTGAAATCGACAGAATGGGTAACCTTATCGCCTGGAAGAACCCCGGCGCTCCCTCAAGAGTTGGAATCTTCGCCCATGCTGACGAGATAGGAGCGGTGGTCTCCAAAATAGAAGAAAACGGATTCGTACGCATCTCGCCTGTAGGCGGGGTAGATATAAGAACATGGCTGGCTCACAGGGTGCGTATATTCACATCGAAAGGTCCCGTGATGGGAGTCATCGGAGTGATCGCACCTCATTTGACCGGTGCGGAGGTAAAAGATCACAGTTTCGACAACGTTTTCGTCAACGTTTTGGAGCGCCATGAGGATGTCAGGGTTGGAGACCCGGTGATACTGGACGTGGAACCTGTGGAAATCAAGGGTAAACTGGTGAGTGGGAAAGCCTTAGACAATCGAGCGGGCTGTGCGACATCTATAAAAGCGCTGAAGTTGCTGAAAAAATACGTTCACAAAAGCGCCGCAGCGTTTGTTTTCAACACAACGGAAGAGGTCGGCGGACCTGGCGCTCAGACATCCGCTTACAAGCTAAATCTCACACACGCCATAGTGGTTGAAACAACGCACGCTGACGAAAAAACCGCGGAAGTATCGGAGGTAACCCTCGGCGGGGGTCCCGTCATAGGGACGGGCCCAAGCTGCGATCCGGATTTCACCGATCTCGCGATAAAAACCGCCGAGGAGTTGAAGATCCCGTATCAGATAGAAGCGCTCCCCGGAAGAAGCGGCACCGACTCAGATCACATACAGCTTGTGAGATCGGGAGTGAAAACGCTCATCGTTTCCATACCTTTAAAATACATGCACACACCGTGTGAGGTTGTATCTGTGGATGATGTTGAACTCTCCGCCCGCCTCATAGCAGAAATAGTGACCAGACTGTAAACAGGAGGGAAAAGCTTGTATCTCAAAGAATTGTCGGAAATCAGCGGAATATCTGGCCAAGAGAAAGACGTTCGCGCGTACATAAGTGAAAGGATAGCACCTCTGGCGGACGAAATCTGGACAGACCCTCTGGGAAACCTCATAGCTGTGAAAAAAGGAAGAAAAGGAGACAAACGGCTTCTCCTTGCCGCACATATGGACGAAGTCGGCATGATGGTGACTCGAATAAACGACGATGGAACCCTCTCCGTTATGCCCGTGGGAGGACTTCGGCCAGAGGTGGTCGTGGGCAAACAAGTGATGGTTGGCGACGCTCTGATAGGAGTCATCGGCTTTAAACCCATACACCTTCAGAAGAAAGACACGGAAAAGATCGAATGGTCAAACCTGCGGGTGTATTGCGGCTTTGCAAACAAAGAAGAGGCAAAAGAGAACGTGAAGATCGGAACGTACGTCTCCTTCGTGACAAAATTTTCCGAAAATGGCGTGTTTTTTTCCGGTAAAGCCTTCGACGACAGGGGAGGCTGCTCTGTTTTGATGGATGTTATTGAAAGTATAGACACACCGCCTTTCGATACCATCTTTTCGTTCGTCGTACAGGAAGAAACGGGTCTGAGAGGAAGCGCTGTGGTGGCTGAACAGGTCAAACCAGATGTGGCCATCGTAGTTGAAACCACAACGGCCGGAGATGTTCCCGAACTCGAAAAGTACCGCTGGGCAACCCATCTCGGTGATGGTCCAGCCATCACCTTCATGCACAGAGGATACGTCGTGGATCCAAGGATCTTCGAACGCCTGGTATCTCTTGCCCAAAAGGCGGGGATACCATTTCAGTATAAGATGAGAACCGCTGGTGGCACCGACGCCGCCCGGTTCGCCAGAAGTCTTTACGGTGTGCCTTCGGGTGTGGTATCGATCCCGTGCAGGTACATTCACTCACCGCTATCTGTAATGCACAGGGATGATTATCGCTACACTGCGGAGCTTATAAAACATGTCGTCGAAACGGGAGAGGTGATACTGTGAGTTCTCTGACAGAAATACTAAAAGTTCTGACCGAAACGAATTCAACCAGCGGAAGAGAAGAAGCAGTAAGGAACAAAATCCTCGGCTTCCTGTCGCCATATGTGGATGGCCACCGGGTGGACAGACTCGGAAACCTCATCGTATGGAAAAAAGGTAGAAGTGGAAAGAAGATACTTCTGGATGCGCATATGGACGAAATCGGTGTCGTTGTCACCCACATCGACGATAGGGGCTTTCTGCGCATTGAAATGGTTGGAGGAATGGATCCCAGAAATCTTCTCGGCTCGAGAATAAGGTTTCTGAATGAAGAGGGAACCTGCGGTGTTGTCGGTGTGGAAGGAGAAACGCAAGAAGAACTGAAACAAAACCTCGAAAAACTGAGCTTTGACAGAATATACGTGGACATCGGCGCATACTCAAAAGAAGAAGCAATGAAACGTATAAACATTGGAACTTTCGGCGTATACGACTCTCATTTTGAAAATTTCGGTAACGTGTGTATATCCAAAGCGATGGATGACAGAGTGGGGTGCGCGGTACTGATAAAGCTCTTCGAATCTTTAAAAGAAACCGAACATTCCATATACGGCGTTTTTTCCGTCCAGGAAGAAGTCGGACTCGTGGGTGCGAGCGTTGCCGCCTATGAGATAGATCCTGATATAGCCATCGCACTCGACGTCACGGGCGCTTTCGATACGCCAAAAGCGCATAAGAGAATGGGTATGAAACTTGGAGCTGGTCCCGCCATGAAGGTGATGGACCAAGCATCCATCAGCGACAGACGTCTTTTAAACAAACTGGTTGAAACGGCTGAAAAACACGGCATACCATACCAGATGGAAGTTCTGGTATTCGGTGGCACCGATGCCGCGGGATATCAGAAAACCAAATCCGGCATACCGAGCGCTACTGTATCGATTCCAACACGTTACATCCACACACCCCATGAAATGGTTGACATACGCGATGTAGAAAACACTGTGAAACTGCTGAATCATTTCTGCCAGGAGGCGTTCGATTGAAAGGTTTCAAAAAGCTTGAATATCAGGTCGCCCGGGAAACGAGTTTTGAATACAACATAGGAGAAGGGGCATTTTTAGAGCTGATCAGGAAATCAGCCGACGCTTTCTTCTTCGTGGACTCCGAGGTTCGAATGAACCACAAAAGAACCTTCAATTCGCTCCCTCACCACGTTGTTGCTGGAGGAGAGATAGAAAAATCAGTGGGTACAGCGCTTGAACTCTATCCTATTGCTATAGAAATATCCCGAAAGTCAAACACATTCATCGCCGTGGGCGGAGGAACAGTGATCGACATCGTGGGCTATGTGGTGAACACAGTAACACCCAGAAAAAAACTGATCATCGCTCCCACCACCCTTGCCTCCATGGTACAGGGGTTCTTCAGCGACAGATTCTATCTAAATTACGACTGGAAAAAAGATCAGGTGAGCGTTCCAGGGTCGCCCGCACTTGTCGTTGTGGATCCCCTTTTCGTCGAAACTGAAAGCAGCCCGAACCGAACCTTCGGTTGGTTGATAGCTCTGTGCAACGCCGTCAGCTACGATTCGAATCTATTCGACTACCTGAGCAAAAATCTCTTCAAGGTCGACCTCACAGATCTTATCTGGTCAATTCTGAAACATCGCGCTAAAAACATTGAAAAGGGCTTCCCAGCCATTGGAGAGACTCTCGCAAACTATGTGCTCGAAGCTTCTGGTTTGAGGCTTTCATACCCTGTAGCCTACGCATTCGCCGCAATAATGGAACTTGAATTCAGTTTGAAAACAGGATTTTTGTCCATGAAGGACTACCTCAGAGTGAGGGAGATAATGTCAAAATTCCGCCCCGAGCGCCGGATAGCCATAGACTTCAGCCATGTTATAGAGCGACTCGCTGAAAAAGGTAGCGAAGTGCGTCTTTCCGTTCTACAGGGCATTGGAAAGATCACAACGATGGTGATCGAAAGCTCCCTGCTGCGTCAGTACATGCGCAATGCCCTTGAAAGGGGGCTTTCTCTGATAGGATGAAAGAAAAAAGAAAGATGTCACTCACTTTACTACAAGCAAGAATCCTGGCAATCACCATACTCGCATTGAGCCTTTTGCTTATAGCCCTTGGCAGTTACGCGATCTACCTGAAGCTAACCCTTAAAGAATACGAACTCAAGATTGTGGAACTAAAAACCCAGAAACCTCCAGCACCGAAAAACGATCTGAGCGCTTTCGCGTCTACCCCCACCACTACTCCTTCCACTGCTTTGGAGAGTGTTGAATTAACCAAAGTCTCGACGCCCGGTACCCCGGGAAGGATTGTCGCGAAAGAAAAAACCGCCACTTCTTCTATTTCCGAAGGTTCTGAGGGAACCAAAACCGAGGAAGAAGAAGTAGCTGAGGTTACCGAAGAATTGATAGAAAGATTCTTTGAAGTGAACGTGCCTTCGTTTGAATTCCTGGTTTCCAACATGAGAGCCACACTTGACGCTTCAGAAAGCTTTAATGTGACACTGGAGCCTTCCCCCGATGTGATCTACGCGGCTCTGGAAGCCTCACCTGACTATCTGATAGACAGAGTGTCAACTGATCTCTTCATTCTGGTGAAAGTGGGCTCTCCTACCTCGACAGCCGCTACCAGCTCAACAGCCGAAAGCCCCTCGAGCACCCAAACGGCGGAGTTCTATTCTATCCAGCTTCTCGCTTATTACACCTTTGAAACCGCTCTTGAGAAAACCTTCCTTCTCCGAAGCAACGGATTTCCGGCCTTTGTCCTGAGCTATTTCAGTTCTTCCGGACGGAAATGGCACGCAGTGGAACTGGGTGTTTATGCAGGATTGAGTGACGCTCTGAAGGCCTCTTCTGAACTTCCCGAAGATCTTATTGGAAAGATCATCGGCCACAACATAGCTGACAGATTCGTAAGACGGATTAGATCTCCATAAACCTTCACTTTTAACTGTTTGAACGCGATAGATGATATTCGCTTTAAAGTGAAGAACTAAAAGCTTCCAAGAAACATTTTTGGATTTTCAAGCGGCACGGCCACCGCTTTCCAGATAAGTTGATCTGTAATTATCGCAACTGGTGTTCTATATATCAGTTTATTTTCGGGCGAAATGATCATGAAAGTTTCTGGAGAGATCAGTGAGAGTTTTTCCATCACTGAAAGAGCCCTTTCCATATTGAGTGTCACTACTTGCAAACCCTTGATTTTTTTCAGTTGTTCAAAGAATGTATTTTCAGAATCCTGACAGCATCCTTCTTCTGGCAGAGCCAGAAACACTATCCTTTGGAACCCTTTTATCTGTGATAATTCTTTCAGGAGCGTGAGCGTCCGTTCTGATCTTTCTCTGTGCAACGGTTCAAAGTAAAGCAGCTTCCATTCATCAGATCCCAAATCCACAGGTTTTCCTTCCATGTCGGTGAGGGAAAGCTCTGGAATAATCAGTTTTTCTCCAAGCACCGGCGTCAGAATCTTATCTTCAGTTTCTCTCAAAACAACGCTGCTGCCATTCTTCGCCACTTCATCTACTTCATAGAATCTTCCAGAGATTTGGAGAATTCTTGGAGAAACTTCGTGTTCTTCAAATCTTCCATTGCGGTTTAGATCCACCATGAGGAGAATGTTTTCTTTGTTGTAAACGCCATCGGAGTCCGTTTCAGCAATGGCGGCATGGAAAACTTCCCCTTCAACAACAAGAGTTCCTTCTCTTCGCGTCAGTCCGAAGTAAACCACAGAGCCATTTTCCGTGTTCCATAAGATACAGATATAGTAAGGGAAAACATCTGTTCCATAGCGCACCAGCGCGTTGGTGATCAGCTTCACTATTCGGCCTTCATATGATAATAGCAGGTTACCGGAAGAATCATCGGTGAGATTGAGATTGTTGTTGCAATCGAAGGTTATTACATCACGCCCACTCCCGTCTTGTCCCAGCACCAGGTAAAAATCCTGATCGTTCAACGTTATTTTCCCCACTTTGACGTTGTGTAAAGGTGGAACAATCAGCATTGTATCTGGCAAATCCATCAAACGGACGGGCCTACCCATGGTTTGGAACATACCAGGTTTGGGTTCATCAAATACACCGGTCACGACACTCGATATAACGAGGGTTCCAAATAATACAACAATGATCATCTCCAGTAACGTTCTTTTCATCTGGTTTCACCTCCTAATTAGAGCATAAACAACTCTTATAACATTCAGCAGCGTCACCAGCTGGGTAGCAACTTATCGACCCGCTAACTTGTCCTAATCCAGAGAAGGCCGCGGAACTTGAGCATAAAGTATATCTGAATATTGGATGAACGCACTTGATTGATAAGGACAGAGTTACAGACAATGGAACGCCTGTAGATGAGTAGTGCTCGGCCTTTCCTTCCAAGTACCATCTGAAATCCCCCCAGTAATGCATCCAGCAAAAAGTAACAAAACACCCTGGATCATCAATTAACGGTCCACGGTCTTTCAAAGTAGCGAACAAAGGATATTTAGAATCGTAAAACGGCGCCTGTGCATTGAGAACATCTGTACCTCCCATTAGTCCAAAACCCCATGTTACAATCAACAATACTACCGTCAAGCTTAAAAAAATTCTCATGTGTCATCCCCCTACAAAATAAAATGTGGTTTTCTTTTCAATCATATTATAATAGACTCTTCCATCTTTTACAAATACGATTAACTCTGGTAAAAGACGATTATCATGGAAAATATGAAAAAAAAAAAAGAAATATCTTTCTCGATCTTATTGTTTCATCAATTTTGTCGCATTTGCTCTACGGTTTGGTTCATGCTGGAAGGAATTTATTCAGATTTGAGGATTTGTTTGAAAAATCAAAAAGCAGATATATGGATGTGAAGCTAACACAACAAAAAGTCTTCTTTCATTTGCAAACAAAAAACGGAATATCGTCAACACCGCAATATTAAAGACGTTTTGATGAAATTTTGCTAATTAAGATTCTTGCGAAAAGATCCACAGCCATATATCCCCATAGCGGCGGATCTCCGCGTTGATATGTGTATCGATATTACTCGATTCGTGTTTGCTCGCCTCCAGTATCAATGCCCTGTTAAAAGGATGGTGACGTTCAACCAGCCTTATCACTTCGGCCACATAACCACTGTTGAACGGAGGATCGAGAAAGACAAAATCGGGAGGTTCAGCGCCAAACAACTCCAGGGCTTTTCGAAAATCAATCTGCATAACTTTTATCTTCTCTTTAACACCCAGAAGTTCCGCGTTTTTAATAATCGCTCTCACTGATCGTCTGGAAATATCCACCATCATCACTTCGCGTGCTCCTCTGCTGAGAGCTTCAAATCCCATAACTCCGCTGCCAGCGAAAACATCAGCGAAAGATGCATCTTCAACATCGAAGAGATCAAACACCGCCTTCCTCACAAGAGAGGGCGTGTACCTGGTGCGAGGATCATCAACAGTTCTGATATTTCTGCCCTTGAAAACCCCACCTGTTATCTCAAGTGTGGCCAGAACTAACCCACCTCGACAAATCTGAGTTTTTCACCGTACATCTCCACAACCTTCTCGTACAAACTTCTGTACCGCGTCAAATCGGGGTCTGATTCGAGTAGCTCCAGCGCGTCCTCACGCGCCTTTTCCAGCAGCTCGTGATCTGCAAGCAGGTTAGCGACCTTGAATTCAAGAAAGCCATGCTGCTTCACTCCAACGAACTCACCCGGCCCACGCATTTGAAGATCGTATTCAGCGAGCTTGAAGCCATCGTTTGTTGAAGCGAAGACCATCAAACGCTCACGAACATCGTCTGAGAGGTTCGATCCTACGATCAGAAAACAGTAAGCCTGCTTGTTGCTTCTTCCCACCCTGCCGCGAAGCTGATGAAGCTGCGCCAGGCCAAACCTTTCGGGATGTTCTATCACCATAACCGTCGCGTCTGGCACATCTATGCCGACCTCTATAACCGTAGTCGACACAAGTATTTGATACTCCCCACTGGCAAGTTTCTCCATCGCCTCGTCCTTTTCCGACCCACTCATGCGACCGTGAATCAAACCAACTCTGAGGTCGGGAAAGATCTTTTGAGATATCGCCTCGTACATCTGTACAGCAGCTTTGAGTTCGAGTTTTTCGGATTCCTCCACAAGCGGATAAACGATAAAGGCACGATTGCCAGCTTCCACCTCTTTTCTCACAAATTTGAACACCTCGTGAAGCCTCTGCTCATTCACTAAAAGCGTTTTTATCTGTTTCCTCCCCCTGGGCATCTCCCTCATAACACTCACATCAAGATCACCATAGAGTGTGAGGGCAAGCGTGCGAGGTATGGGAGTTGCGGTCATGACGAGCACGTCAACCAGATGACCTTTCGATACAAGGGCTTCTCTCTGTCGAACTCCAAAGCGATGCTGTTCATCTACGATTGCCAGACCGAGGTTCGCAAACTTTATATCCTCCTGTATCAATGCGTGCGTCCCAACGACCACATCGAGCTCTCCCTCTTCCAGCATCAGCTTAAGACGTTCACGTCTCTTTCCAAGCGTGGCATGTGTCAGTATATCCACCTTTAATCCCAGAGGTAGAAAATCCCTGCTCAGCCTCACAAAATGCTGATGCGCGAGAATGGAAGTAGGCGCCATCACCGCCGACTGAAACCCCGCCTCGTAGTTGTCCAGTATGGCGAGCTCAGCCACCACTGTCTTTCCAGATCCAACATCACCCTGCAATAGTCTGTTCATAGGTTTTTCAGACATCATATCCCGCCGAATCTCCTCGTGCGCCTTTATCTGGGAAGCGGTTAGTTTGAAAGGTAGCATCTGAATGAACTTCTGAGCGAGTTCTCCCTTTATTTGTTTGGGAATCCCTCCTCTTTCTTTTTCCCGAAGCCTTCTAACATAAAGCACCGCAAGCTGAAGATAAAAGAGCTCTTCATACGCGAGTCTTTCTCTCGAGCGGTTTAGATGATAAAAACTCGAAGGAAAATGCATTCCATAAATCGCGCGGGGAAGATCGAGCAATCGCCGTTTGCTCAGCAAAACGTCCGGAAGCTCTTCCACAAAGCAGCTCGAAAGATGCACGTTCTTCTCGAGTATGCGTCTCATCTGTTTTTGTGTAATGCCAGTGGTTAAAGAGTATATCGGTACGATTTTGCCTTCTGTATCACCTTTTTCAGCGATCTCAAACTCCGGTGAATTCATCTCAAGCTGCCCGTAGTAGCCCTTCTTGACAACACCGGAAGCTACTATAGTCGCGCCTTTTACCAGTTTGTCTTTCACATAGGGTTGATTGAACCACTTAAGCAGTATGTGAGAAAACCCATCAGACACAACTGCGGTTACTATGTTAAAACCACTGGCGTTTCTGACGTCAACGCTCTCTATCCGCCCCTTAACGGTCACCTTCTCGCCTTCCTTGAGGCTCGATATGGGTCTCATTACCCTTCTGTCCTCGTGGATTCTTGGAAAGTAAGTTAAAAGGTCCCTTATGGTTTCGATCCCCAGATTCTTAAGAATTTTCGCCCTGTACTCACCTACTCCTTTGGCAAACTTGACCGAAGCGTCAAGGGATTTATCACAGGATGTAAGATCAAGCGATGGTAGCAAACAGATTTCCTTCAACCTGTTCAGCATGCCGCTGGCGTGAGAAAGCCTTTTAAGCTGTCTGTCTTTCGGCAGAGAAGGGATGATGGCAACGTAGCTGAGAAAATCCCTCAATTTGACAAGACATTCTTCTGAAAGGGGCTCTGTGATCGTGCGAGCAAGCTCTCCGATCTTTCTGATCGCTGACTCGATAGCCTCTTCCTCTTCTGAAGCCTTCCTCAGCAGTGGCTTTACACTGTCCAGAAATTCCTCTAAAGTCAGCATGTGGACCCCTTAGATTACTATAGCATGATTCAATCATCTGAAAACGCGAGTATTCGTTTTGCGTTCTTGCCAATTTCTCATTTTCATTGACAGGAGAGGCAAATCCAACTGTTGTGAAGAATCAATCTGTCTTCATTAATTCAAGCCTTTTTCGACTTCTCTTCCATTGTTCCAGCTATTTTTCGCAATCTCGCAGATCGGGAAAGCAACTGCTTACACTAAAAACCACCGAGCTGCGGGTTTTTTGTTCTCTTCACCCACAAAACGCACGTGATCACACGACTTTCACAAGCGCTGAGCGCTCTCCTGCCTTTTCTACCCTTATCACACATC
>DPRG01000052.1 GCA_003538775.1 Thermotogae bacterium | reverse complement strand
GATTACTTCGGACACTGTCATTCTTTTAAGTTCTGGAACGATGAGGTTAAGGTCGGGTATTATGTTTGCAGAAGCGTATGTGCTCAGGTACGCGTCGATTTCATCCCATTCTTCATCCTGGTCTTCCAAGAGTTTTCTGAAAGAAGCCGCGTGAGCCTTCTCCTGTGCAGCTAATTGTTCGAAGGTTTTACGAACTTTTGGATCTTCAGCAATACGGGCCGCCTCGGTATAAAAGAGCTCTCCATCATTTTCGACCCTGACAGCCATTTCGATGATGTCATTTACTCTCACGCTTTTCACCTCACATGACTTATTATACTCTTATAGTATATTAATGTCAACGAAAGCAGAAATGTCTTAAACGATTTTTTTAGGTATCACGCTGGCATAGAAAATCCGGCATTCATTTCAAATCCTATTATCAGGAAGAAAGAAAGGCTCCAAAAACGGTGTTCACATATCCTTCCAACCATTCGTTTTTGGAGAGGAACTTTTTTATTTCCTCTTTCAACATATCTTTTGCGGTTTTCAGCGTCCCGTTTTCTTTCATGAATTGCCAGATTATATGCCACTGTCCAGACTTTATTGCATCTTCGAGAGAGCCGTTTTGTTTCAGAGCAAGCATCACGGGAAAGGAAAAAACACCATTTTTTATATCCAGAAACGTTGTTTTACCAACCTTTTCTGGCGTTTCAAAATCCAGAAGATCGTCCATCATTTGAAAGAATATTCCCACTTTTTCCCCTACGGCATAGTCTTTTTCCTGCGGATCGCCCTCAAATAACGATGGCAGATACGTTGCGAGTCCAAAAAGCGCTCCTGTTTTATTTCTCACAACTTCGAGATAGGTATTTTCTGAAACAACGCGGTATCTGTTCAACTGTTCCGTCAATTCCGCTTTTGACATCCTGGTTAAAACATCAAGAAACGCTAACCTGATTTCTTCGACGTCCAGAGATTCAACAATATTGAAAGCTAAAGAAAGTATGTTATCACCGAGGATCACGGCAAGAGCGTTACCAAAAACCTTGTTTATAGAAGGCTTGCCTCTTCTCATGTCCGAATTGTCCACCACATCGTCGTGTAAAAGTGAAGCGAGGTGGACGAGTTCCAGAGCTACAAGTGAGTCAATATGCTCAGCGTAAACGCTTCCAAACCGTTTTTTAAACATCAGAAGGCCAAGCTTGGCTCTGGCCATTTTGCCAGACAACGGTATCGAACGATAGAGAACACTGGGAATCGAAGTTTTTAAGGTTTCGTCTATCCTGTCTTTAACAACTTGTGAATCCATAGATATTTCGTCAATTTGCTCCACTTGTTGAAACACCTCCAGCTATTTACCGTTGATGGTTCTTTCTCAGTTCATTTTTACAAAAGTCCAAAAATCAGCGAGACAGTCAGAACGATTTCAGCAAAAGCCGACATCTTATCCACGTTCATAACTTCTCTTTCGTTCTTTCTGCCCAGCGCTTTATCTTTCAGGAGATTCAGCACCCTCATGTAAATTGGAAGGGCCACCAGTGAAGTGAAAACGAATGAGTTCAGGATGTTTTCGAAATATAATAATGTTATGAAGAGGTAAATCGCCGCAACCATTATGCCATACAAAAAAACGGCCTTTGTCTCACCTATCATCATGGGAAGGGTTTTTATACCACTTCTTCTGTCATGTTCGATATCTCTGATTTCGTTGGCCAATAGAATCAAATCTGTAGCGATACCAACGGGAATGGAAAGCATAAAAGCATCCATGGAAAAGGCGGTGGTTTGAACGTAGTAAGAACCAAGAACCATCAACGGTCCCATCAGTAGAAAGACGATGAACATCCCCAGTCCTCTATACTTGAGATAAAGTGGATAGCCAGTGTAAGAATAACCGAGTATAAGTCCCACCAAACCAAACCACAACACACCCGTACCTGCCATCTTTATGAGCACAATACCGAGCAGAGTGGCAAGTACATAACACATGATACTTATTAACAGTATTTCCGAGGGTTTTGCTTTTCCGCTCACAAGCAGTCCACTCGATCCCATTGAATCTTCTGTATCAACACCGCTTTTATAGTCAAAATAGTCGTTGGTGGTGTTAACTCCCGCATGGAGCAAGATGGCGGCAGCCAATGAGAGAATAAACCTGCTAAGCGAAAGATCCTGAGTTAGCAAAGCACCAGCAGCGACCGGCAAAAACGAAGCGACAAACGAAAAGGGTCTTACGGCGATGAGCACCTTTTTCAAAAACTACACCTCCAGCATTCACCTTTATTTTACCATCGGAGAATACTTTTGACTCTCCAGAGCATTTGTTTAAACTCCGTGAGCTAAACCAGAAATGGCGTAAAAACCCTTTTCTAATTACAATTATAATTAAGAATTTGATTAAGCGGTAAGTCTGTTTGAAAAAAGAGACCTTCTTTCTTTTGCTGGGGTTTTCGCAAACATTATATTTAGCCGGAAGACCATTTTTTCAAACAGATTCAAGTTGAAGGATTCAATCTTAAGAATAATCTCACAAAGCAACATTTCAATTTTTTGAAGGGCTGCCTGTCCATTATCATAATTGTCCCCAATTCGTACTTAAAGGTTCGCAAATCCTTATTGCCTTCACAAGCGCTGAGCATTCTTTTTCCTTTCTTCCTTCACACATCTCGGTTTCTAAGTCTTGCGAAGCGCCGAGGGAACGCTTACGCAAACGATTACCGAGCCACACGGATGTGGCGAGATATCGCCTCTTTACCCCCTCCTGTTCCATCATAGAGCTTTTACAGTCTTGTGTAGCGCCGAAGCAAGCACTCGTACAAACGAACGCCGAGCCGCATGGATGCGGCGAGCAGAAAGCTGAAACAGGATGTTGAATCTTTCTGGAAGCGATCGTTTGTGAGTGCTTGCGGGGAAATAAG
>DPRG01000130.1 GCA_003538775.1 Thermotogae bacterium | reverse complement strand
CCTTACTCGGAGATTAAACCCCCTGTTTCAGCACTTTATTGAAACGATCTGCTTCACAGCCCCGTAAGCTCTCGCCTTTCTAACCTCATCACACATCTCGGTTTCTAAGTCTTGCGAAGCCCGAGCGAGCGCTTATGCAAACAATTACCGAGCCGCACGGACGCGGCGAGCAGAAAGCTGAGACAGGACGTCGAATCTTTCTCGAAGTAATTGTTTGCAAGCGTGAGCGAGGTTAAACGCCGAGCGCAACTTAGAAACCGAGACGTGTGATATTTCCTTCTTTTCGAAGATTTTTCGAATACACTCACAGCAGAATTTGACAATTTGAAATAATTGACTATAATTGTAGTCAGGAGGGTAGCCAATGCCCAGAATTGAAGATTTGAAGTTCTATTCCTTAGCCGAAGCCAAGGCCAAATTTTCGCAGGTTGTGGAGGAAGCCTCTGATAGCGATGTGGTGGTAACAAAAAATGGGATTCTCGTTGTTGTCATAGTGGACTATTCAAAGTATCTGGAAATGAGCCGATTTCTTGAAGATGTACACGATGTTTTTCTATTAGATATGGGGGATCCAAGCAAGAGAGAGTTTCTGGGTTCCGACGGAGAGAGAAAAATGATTGAGGAAGTTGATAATGATGAAACGGAGGTGTGAGAATGGCGCAGGTCGTTTTGGAGCATGTTGATAAGATCTACCCCAACGGTGTCCACGCCGTGAAGGACGCTAATCTCACGGTCGAAGACAAGGAGTTTACGGTTCTTCTGGGGCCTTCGGGTTGTGGTAAAACAACCACACTCAGAATGATCGCAGGGCTTGAGGAGATCACCAAGGGAACCATCAAGATCGATGGCAAGGTTGTGAACGACGTTGAACCGAAGGACAGAGACATCGCGATGGTTTTCCAGAATTACGCTCTTTACCCACATATGACTGTGTATCAAAACATGGCCTTTGGATTGAAGCTCAGAAAATTTCCAAAAGATGAGATCGACAAACGAGTGAGAGAAGCAGCCAGGATTCTGGGTATTGAAGAACTGCTGGACAGAAAGCCAAAACAGCTTTCCGGTGGTCAGAGACAGCGTGTGGCAGTGGGAAGAGCCATCGTCAGAAATCCGAAGGTCTTCCTTTTCGACGAACCACTTTCCAACCTTGATGCTAAACTCAGAGTTCAGATGAGAAGCGAACTGAAAAAACTCCATCACAGGCTCGAAGCTACGATCATATACGTTACCCATGATCAGATAGAGGCAATGACCATGGCAGACAAAATAGTGATCATGAGAGATGGAGTCATACAGCAAATAGGAGGGCCTCATGAGATTTACAACAAACCCGCTAACATTTTCGTTGCTGGATTCATCGGAAGCCCTGCGATGAACTTCGTCAACAGCACGGTGATCCGCGGAGATGGAGGTTTGTGGATTAAAGCCTCTGGCTTCCAGGTCAAGGTTCCCAAAGAATACGAGGACGCGCTTGCGGATTACATAGATAAAGAGATAATATTTGGAATACGACCCGAAAATATCTACGATAAGTTCTTCGCCCGTGACGCTCAGCCGTACAATACGATAACTGGTAGAGTGGATGTCGTGGAACCGCTTGGTAGTGAAACACTCCTTCACGTGACTGTGGGCGAAGATGAAATAGTGGCAAAGGTCGATCCCAAGACAAAAGCAGAAGTTGATCAGCCAATCGATCTCGTCTTCGATATGACGGCGATGCACGCCTTCGATAAAGAAACCCAGAAGGCTATTCTCTGAAAGTTCGAAGTACAATTTTAGCCCCCGCAAAGCGGGGGCTTTTATTTTTCTTATTCATATATTAGAATATTTCATTTTCAAATTGACAAAATTTATATTCGTGATAGAATATCTGCGGGAGGCGGATCCTATGAAGAAAAGAGCAAAGATGCCCACAGTCTGTCCCGTATGTGGAGAGCAGCTGATTGTTACGGAGCTACACTGTGAAAATTGTGGAACAACGATCAAAGGAAGGTTTATCCTGGATGAACTTTTGAAGCTCAACCCGCAGCAACTCATGTTCTTAAAGGTGTTCATAAAAAACAGAGGAAATCTAAGCGATGTCCAAAAAGAACTGGGTATATCCTATCCAACCGCGCGAAACAGGCTCGATGATATTGTGGCCACCCTTGGTTACGAGACGCGTTCACCGTAGAGAGATAGGGCCTCGGAGATTCTCGACCAGCTTGAACGTGGAGAAATCACAGCTGAGGAAGCACTTAAACTTCTGAAAGAGCTCAAGAAGGGCGGTGAGGTAGAGTGAAACGAGGAGAAGTTAGAGTTGATAATCTGGAAGAGCTGACGCTTTCCACTATCAGCGCCGACCTTGAGGTTATACCGCATGAAGATTCATGTATCGAATACGAGGTTTACGGTGAAGAGGAAGAATACGAACCCGAAATAGTCGTTATGGGTTCGAAGGTTACTATAAACTTCGAGAAAACAAGACTGGGCAAGAAGATGATATTCGGTTTGATCTCCATCCCGGATGTTTCCTCTGTAGACAAAGCGGTGGTTCGGGTTCCGAAATCTTTCGAAAGTCTGAAGTTGAAAACGGTATCCGGCGAGGTTCGGCTTTCTTCAGTGGAATGTTCGAGCCTTAAGCTTAGCTCGGTATCAGGTGAATTCACCGTGGAGGGAGTCGTAACTCACGAGCTTTCAGGTAGTTCTGTTAGCGGAGATCTCCATATAGATGATGTGCTGGTCAAAAGAGAACTCCAGTTTTCTTCGGTTTCTGGTGATTGCAGAGTATCACTTAAAGACAGGCCTCCAAGGCGTGTGCAGCTTGCCACAACGAGTGGGGATGTCCTGATTAAGATAGAAAAAGTGCCACCGATGGAAGTCAGGGTCTCATGTGTTTCTGGCGATTTCGTTCACAATCTCAACTTGAGTAAGGTGGCAAAGAACGTTTACCGGAACGCGGATGTCCCGGATTGTGAATTTAAACTGACTTCTGTATCGGGAGACGTTGTGCTTAAAGGGAGCTATCGCGATGTTGTTGAAGAGGATGTTTATGAGGAGGTTGAAGGAAGCGATCAGCAAATGGAAGACGAAGCCCAGCGAATAAAAAGGATGTTCGAAGATGGGAAACTAACCCGCGAACAGGCTACACAAATACTGGAAACCCTTGGATACAGCGAGCAGGAAATAGTTGAACTTTTGGGAAGTGAGGAATCATGAGGAGCGGATGGGCCGTTTTCGCGATCTTACTTGGTGTTCTTATCATTATGGGAGCGGTTGGAGTTTTTGAGATGAGCTTTGGGGTTTTCGTGGAAGCGTTACTCGCGTTCGCTTTTATTGCTGATGGTGTCGATGGTGTGGTGAAGAATCGACGCTCCCTATCCCTTGGAAGCTTTGTCTTTGGGATCTTCTTGTTGATAGACGCCTTCAAGCTCTTCGGGCTTGATCTGACCTTTGGTCAGCTTTTCGTGATATTCATAGCTTCTATTTTTATATCTATAGGCACGGCCATGCTCAGAAGAAAGAAGGTGAGACCATGAAATTCCTCGCATTGATCTTTCTTCTTTTAGGTGTTCTGCTGATCCTGGGACCGCTCGATCTTCTCGGAGCGCAGGCTGGTCAGGTCGTCGAAATCTTCTTTGGCTCCGTTTTCATCATCTGGGCTGTTTCCACCTGGATTCGTGGAAAATGGTTTATGGATGTTGGAAGTTTCATCTTTGGACTGCTTTTAGTGTTTGATGCCTTTAAGATTGGTGGAATTGATATGAGCGGCGGACAGTTGTTTGCGGCTTTCATAGGGGCTATGCTGCTCAACGCGGGGATTGCGGGATTCAGGGTTGTTAAAAAAGGTAGAAGGCGTAAAGGAACCACAATCGAGCGCTTTAACGAAGGAACTGGCGAAGTTGAAGCGCTTGAAGTCAACATAAAGGGTACCATGTTGAAACTGAACCTGTCTTCTGATACTGAGAATCTATTCGATTTTGAGGCAAGATATGATCCCGGACTTTTCAGATTAGAACGTACGTACGAGGTTGAGGATAGAAAAGGTTACTTATCGCTGGAGAACGTACCACTGGTTCGCAAGCTTGAGGGCACTCCCACAACTGACTGGACATTGAAGATCAAAGAAGGCATCCCGGTGGAGCTGAAGTCAGACACGACGGTTTCTTCGATGAACCTTGACCTCAGCAAATTGAAGGCCGAAGATGTTATAGTGCGCGGGGATGTATCCAAGATTACTCTGACACCTTCGGCGGTTGTGGACAGTACCATACTCATCGAATCAGATGTGAGCCTGATAAAGCTGAAGATACCTCGAAATGTGGGGGTGATGCTTAAACATCAGGGGGAGATCTCCTGGAGAACCTTCAAAGATCTGACGTTCAAAGATGGGGTGTACGTTTCAGAAAACTATTCATCAGCGGCTGCCACCGCTGAGATATACATCATCTCCGATGTCTCCAAAGTGAGTATCGAATGGATCAATGTTCCCTTCAAATGAAAAGGCAAAGGATTATGATTGAAGAAACCATCATTGCGAACACCGTATCTTTAGCTTTCCACCTGAGCTCTCTGAAGCGGGTGCGCCCTTCCCATCCTCTGTAACCACGGGCTTCCATTGCAAGGGCGATCTCTTCGGCTCTCCTCAAAGAGAGTACAATCAAAGGTATGGCCACGCTGAGTATCCCCTTCAACTTTCCTGTGAATTTTCGGTCATCTATGGGGGCCCCACGGGATGTCTGTGCCTTGAGTATGTTTTCAGCTTCCTCCGCCATAACTGGCACGAAGCGTATCGATATGGACATAACCATTGCCAGCTCATGGGCAAAACGCTTCATACCGGGGAGTTTCCCCATAAGGGATTCGACGGCATCCGAAAGCTCTATTGGGGAAGTGGTTACCGTCATCAAGCTGGCGCAGAGGACCACGAATATCAATCTCGAGACAACTTCAACAGCGAGGAAAACACTCTCAGCGTGTACAACAAATGGACCAAATTCGAAAAGCACTCTTCCATAGCCCGAAAACAGCTGAAAAACACCTGCCAGCAATATCAAAAACCAGATGCTTTTTACCGAGCGAAGCAGAAATCTTGGCGAGACCTTGGAAAGGATGATCAGCACGAAAAGAAAGGCATACATCACAAAATAGCCGTGCGCTGAGCGCACGGCAAAGATGGTTATTATCATTCCCATAAAACCCAGAAGTTTCAATCTCGGATCGAGAGCGTGTACTGGCGAGTCTCCCGGAACGTACACACCAATGGGTATGCGCGGGAAAAAGTCAGATCACCTCTCACCATCTAAAACCGCGGCGCACCGAGGACATGTAGCAGGCCATTTATCGTTCTTACCCACATCTTCGGATATCTTCCAGCATCGCTGACATTTTTCTCCCACGGCCCTTTCCACACGAACAAGAGCCGTATCGCCATGGAAGTGTTCTGGTCCATCGAACTTCGAGTTCATAACGACCTGAGACACTATGAAGATATCGGCGAGTTCTTCGGGTTTTATCTTCTCCACTGCTTTTGCAACTGAATCGTTCTTTATCTGAAGTAAAACCCTTGCATCCAAGGAGTGCCCTATGATTTTCTGGTTTCTCGCCTCTTCGAGGGCTTTCAAAACATCAGATCTCAGATCGAGGATCAGATCCCATCTGCGCTCGAGTTCTTCATCTTCAACGTCGGGATCTGGTTCTGGCCACTCTTCGACCTGTACAGTCTTGTAACGTCTTGCGCTTTCAGGTAAATAGGAATACACCTCTTCCATTGTGAAGCTCAGTATGGGGGCCAGCATCCTGTTAAGCGCTATAAGAACCTTGTACATGACAGTTTGCGCTGCTCTCCTTTTTACAGAGTTCCTTCCCTCAGCGTAAAGACGATCCTTTATCACATCGAGATAGAAGGCGCTCATGTCGTTGCTACAGAACTTGTTCACCAGATAATAAACTTTGTAGAATTCGTAATTGTCAAATGCCTCGGTTACATCGGTGATCAAACGGTTCAATCGTATTAGCGCCCATCGATCTATCTCCTGGAGCGAGGAAATATCAACAGAATCGGTTATTGGATCGAAGTCGTGTAGATTACCAAGAAGGAATCGTATGGTGTTCCGAATCTTCCTGTAGGTTTCCACATGCTGGGCGAGAATGTTCATCGAAAGTCTGACATCGTCGTGATAGTCAGTGGAAGCCACCCAGAGTCTCAGGATATCCGCCCCATACTTTTTGATAACCTCCTCAGGATGTACCACGTTTCCCAGAGACTTCGACATGGCTCTGCCCTTTTCATCTTTAACGAAGCCGTGCGTTAAGACACTTTTGTAAGGAGCCACATCGTGGGCGGCGACTGAAAGGAAAATGGATGACTGGAACCATCCGCGGTGCTGATCGCTTCCCTCAAGATACATATCGCAGGGATAGGACTGATCTGGATCCTGTGCGAGTACCGTTTCAAAAGACGAACCAGAGTCTATCCAGACATCGAGGGTGTCGGTCTCCTTTCTGAAATGGTTGCCACCACAGTGCGGACAGGTGAATCCTTCCGGCAGAAAGTCTTCAACAGGTCTTGAGTACCACGCGTTTGACCCTTCCTCGCGAATAATCTCTATTGCCCTATCGATCACCTTTACATCAAGAACCGCATTTCCACATTGTTCACAGTAAAGCGCGGGAAGTGGGGTGCCCCAGTAGCGCTGCCTTGATATACACCAGTCTGGCCTTTCTTCAACCATCGAACGTATCCTGTTCATGCCCCAGTGTGGATACCACTCGACCTTGTCGATCTCTCGAAGCACACGCGCGCGAAGATCGTTGGCATCAACACTTATGAACCACTGAGGGGTGGCTCTGAAAATGATGGGCTTCTTGCATCGCCAGCAGTGGGGATAAGAGTGGGTGATCTCTTCTTCAGCCAGCAGATAATCCGAGTTTTTCAGATCTTCGATTATTTTCGGGTTGGCGTCTTCCACAAAAAGTCCGGCGTACTTGCCGGCATCTTCCGTGAACACTCCGGCGTCATCAACAGGCGAGAGGATCGGCAAACCATATTTTTTGAAACCGTACAGATAGTCCTCTTCACCGTGTCCGGGCGCTATATGCACACACCCGGTGCCAGTTTCCATATCAACGAAATCAGCGAGGATTACCTTCGACTCCCTTTCCATGAATGGATGAAGCGCCGTGAGATTTTCGAGAGCGGTTCCTTTGAATCTCTCCAAAATCTGTGCATTTTTAACCTCTGTACGACGCAAAACATCGTCCAAAAGCTTTTCCGCAAGTATCCATTTTTCACCGTTCACGTCTACCTTGACGTAGGTTTCGTCTGGATGAACCGCGATACCGGTGTTTGCGGGTAAGGTCCAGGGGGTAGTCGTCCATATCAGAATGTAAGTTTTCTCTTCATCCTTCACCTGGAACTTCACGTAGATTGATGGAGAAGTATGGTCGTGATACTCCACCTCTGCTTCTGCAAGGGCTGTTTTACAGTGGGGACACCAGTATATAGGTTTTTCTTCACGGTAAACAGCGCCATCTTCTACCAGTTTTTTGATTATCGTCAGAACGTTAGCTTCATACTGGGGAGCAAGAGTCAGATAAGGGTTCTCCCAGTCTCCCCTAACGCCCAGACGTTTGAACTCTTCCCGCTGAACATCCACAAAGTGTAGAGCGTATTCTTCGCATTTTTTTCTTAGCTCCATTGGCGAAACACTTTTCGGATCTTCCAGCTGACTCGTTACCTTGAGCTCTATAGGCAGACCGTGTGTATCCCAGCCAGGAACATAAGGCGTGTCGAAGCCTCTCATAGTTTTGTACTTCATCACGATGTCTTTCAAAATCTTGTTAAGGGCTGTCCCAATATGTATGTGTCCGTTTGAGTATGGCGGACCATCGTGAAGCACGAACTTAGGTTTTCCTTCCCGCATCTTGCGAACGTACCTGTAAAGATCCATATCTTCCCACAACTTCAATATCTGGGGCTCTTTTGAAGTCAGATTGGCCCTCATTGGGAAATCTGTTTTTGGAAGGTTAAGGGTCTCTTTGTAATCCAAAGCTTCTACCTCCTCAACTGAGAAGTTTTGATATCGTCTCTCGCAGCTCTGTGAAGTCCATGGACTTCACCACATAGGCATCAGCAGCCCACGAAGACAGATCACTCTTGTAGTGAGAGTAGGCCGTTAATAGCACTATTTTGGCATCCCGCCTCATTTCCCGGATCTTTCCGGCCAGCTCCAAGCCATTCATACCCGGCATTTCTATGTCCACTGTTATGAGGTCATAGCCATTCTCTGAGAGTTTTTTCAAAGCCTCCTCAGCGTTTGGAGCCTCGTCTACATCATGTCCAGCATCGGTTAGTTCCTCTTTGATAAGTGTTCTCATGTTATCCTCATCTTCAACCACCAGTATTTTCGCCATAGAATCTATTCCCCCTTTCTCACCGGGTTTACAGGAATTATAACTGTAAACATGGTACCGTCCTCGCCCGATTCCACCATAATCCTTCCGCCGTGTTCGTCTTCAACTATCTTTTTACAGATAGGAAGCCCTAAACCTGTTCCATAGGTTTTTGTCGTGAAGAACGGCAAAAAGATCCTGTCGATAACATCCTTGGGTATTGGCTCACCGTCGTTCCAGATTTTGAAAAACGCGCTGTTGCTTTCCAGACCAACCTCTATCCTTATCGAGCCTCCTACCTCGCACGCTTCGATGGCGTTCTGAACGAGATTTATGATGACCTGCTTCATCCTCGATCTGTCGGCGTTGACAACGACACCGTGATCCAGTCCAACCGCTTTCAATCTTATCCCTTTATGCTTGATTTTATCACTGTAAAGTTCCAGCACATCACGAGTGATCTCGCCCAGATCCACGGGTTCGAACTCCAGTCGTCTCTTTTCTCGGCTGAATTCGAGGATCTCTCCGACTATACCCTCAAGCCTTTTGGCTTCATCCATAAGTATTGATAAGTATTTTCGAGCAGTTTCAGGATCGTCCAGTTTCTTTTCAAGTCGTCTGAGAAATCCACCTATTACCGCTATGGGGTTTTTGAGTTCATGTGCAACACGCGCTGCCATTTCACCGAGAATGGCGAGACGCTCCTGTTTCTTCAACTCCATTTCCAGTTCCCTTCGCTTCGTCACATCTTCGACCGATATGATAACACCCTCTATGATACCAAGAGAAGGATTTCTCAGAGGGGAGAAACGTATGTCAAGGTACAGTTCCTTATCCCCAAGTCTCATATAGTACTCCGAAAAATCGATCGTTTCCCCTACTTCGTACACTTTGTTTGCGACTTCTTGAAGTTCCGCAAGCTCAGGCGAAATCTCTTCAAGAATCTTACCCACCATTCTTTCGCGAAGCCTTCCAAAAATGATCTCAGCCTTTCTGTTCCACTCCTTGATGCGATTTTCTCTGTCTATAACTATTATCGCGGCGTCAAGATTCTGAAGAATGCTTTCGGCGAAACGTCTCAAATATTCAACCAGATCCTTCTGTCTTTCAAGGGTTTGCGTTTTGGCTTTGAGTTCTTCGTATCCTTCTATGGCTTCTATGGTAAGACCTGCGCTGTCTCCCAAAAGACCCAGTATTTCAAGATCATCTTCAAAGAAGGACTCTCCAGTGTATTTGTTGTCTACCACCAGAACACCCACGGTGTCAAATCTTCCGGAAAGAGGGCATATTACAAATTCCTTTGTTTTCAGCATATTTGCTATAATAGCGTAGTCCTCGTATTTGCTTTCCAGAAGTTCTGGAGTTACATGAATCAATTTTCTTCTGAGTACAACCCGTTCAAGGACCTGGTTGCCCCTATAAGGGATCACCTTGTCTTTTATCGATTCTATGAGGCCCTTGTCCAGGTTGGCGATCAAAGCTTCCTCTTTCAGATATTGTCTGAAATCGCTGTAACGTAAGGCGCGTTCGTTGGCAGCCTGCCACTCTTCCGTTACCTTCTCGTCCTCCGATGGGCCCACCCAGTATTTGGGGCGTAGAACATGTTGTTGTCTGTCACGGACCAGAAGCAGGGCCCTGTTGTAACCAAGGCCTCTACCACTGGTTATACCAAGAAGCAGTATCTTGTATGCGTTGTTGATGTCATAACTGCTCCTCATAGCCTGACTTATTTTTTGGAGAATGCGCAAACGGTTGAGCTGCTTCTGCAGGCGCCGGATCAGTTCCTCTCTTTGTTTTTTAACTTCTCTCAGGTTCTGTATTTCTTCTTCAAGACGATGGTAAAGCTCCGCTCTGTTAAGAGCCACTCCAAGTCTCATCCCGATGTCAGATAAAAGCATCATGTCGAATTCGTCAAAGTGTTTGTACGGTCTGTAAGACGACTGCTCTTTCCGATTGATGAGTACTATCACACCGAGAAGTTGCTCACCATCATCTATGGGGGCGGCTACAGCCGATTTTATTTCCATATCGAATATATCGAGAACCATCCTTGCGTCTGAACTGGCTGATATAGAAAACATCGGATCGCGTTTTTGAGCAACAAGTCCCACAAAACCATAACCCAGAGGGATGACTTCTTTTAGCACTTTTTCGCGTTCGATGCCCCTTATCACTTCGAGTTTGAGTTCATCTCCCTTTAGAAGCCATATCGCTCCAACTTCCGCGTTCAACATGTCCATCGAAAGCTTAAGTGTTGCGTCGAGAAGAAAGTGTGGTTCTGTAACCTGTGCGTGAACCACAGAAAGGAGTTCAAGTGTTTCAAGTTTTCGCTTCATTTCCGACATGGAACTCAGATCTGTGATCAGCTTCAATCCGGCGGCTATTTCAGAAAAGGCTTCAAAATCCAGCGAAACTTCCGTTAGTGTTTTTGAGGTTACGAGAATCACCCCACCCATAAGTTCCCCATCAACACACACTGGGATGGCGTAAACGCTGTAAATACTATCGATGAAAGTTTCCATCATCGGAATTGGGTGCTCCAGCAGTGTAACTTCATTGCACTTGTATTCATCTTGCCACCCAATCTCCGATAAAGCGATTTTGAGCCTTCCTTTCTGTTCTTCAAATTTATTCGACGATGTTCCCACTAACCTCAAAAGCTTCCTGTGCCTTTCAAAGAGAAAGATGAAAACTTCCTCTGCACCCATCGATTCCTTGAGGTGCTCGGCGAAGGTGTCCATAATTTCGTAAGGTCCGGTTTCCAGAGAATGCAAAACTTCTTTATAACTTTCCATGTCAGCTTTCATTCCTTTCATCGAAAGTTATTCCAAACTCGTTCAAAAGTTCTTTCATTCTTTCAACATGAGTACCTGCCCAATACACTCGGCCGCATTCAGGACAGATGTAGAAAACTTCCTGAGTTCTGAAGACATACTCAGGAACGATCTTTTCAACGGAGGACTTGTCCACACGTGTGAGCTCAACGTTGCACTCCATACATCGTGAAAATGGATCTAAATCCTCAGGCTTTATCTGAAATCGCTTCAACACAGCCTGTACTTGTGAACGCCATTTATCTGCCTTCAAACCGTACACGTTCAATCCGGACTTTAAAGCTTTTTTGATGAGGTCGCGATCCCTTGTGAGGAGAATTCGATCCTCCTTCAGCGCCCTTTCAATTATTTCTTCTTCGGTGGCATCTCGAAGATACAACGTATCGAAACCCAGTAACCTTAATTTTTTAGCCAGTTTACCGAGCATCCTGTCGGCAAGGAACCTCATTTTTCCATCATCCCTCTGGTTGTCTAATATTCTAACACGTGAGAAAAGACTTTCAATCGGTGCTGTAATCCTTCTGATCTTTCAATCTTAAAAATCTGACCTTAGTATATATGCATCTAAGCGCATATGAGGAGGGATATTGTGAGAATAGCGTTCATTGCGGATGTTCACGGCAACCTTGAAGCGCTGGAAGCAGCTCTGAGGGACATAGAGCTTCGATCTGTGGACAAAGTTTACTGTCTCGGAGATCTCGTTGGATATGGTCCGGATCCTGAGGCTGTTGTTTCCGAAATTGAGAAAAGAAGAGTGGAAACGATCATGGGTAACTATGACGATGCGGTGGGATATGGTAAAGAAAGCTGCGGCTGCAGTTACGCTCCAGGAAGAGAAACAGAGATAGGAGACACATCCCTGAGTTGGAGCATAAAGAACACCTCTGATAAGGTGAAAGAGTTTTTGAAAAAGCTCCCCAGAAGAATCGAGTTTGAGGTTGAAGAAGCGAAGTTTCTACTTGTGCACGGAAGCCCTCTCGATGAACTTCTGGAGTACGTTACACATTTAACCTCTCCCGAACGC
>DPRG01000109.1 GCA_003538775.1 Thermotogae bacterium | reverse complement strand
ATTCTGATTTTTCGAACACACTCTCCTGGTAATTGATTCTTACAATCTTTATGCTATAATTCTCTCACACGGAGAGGTGGCCGAGCGGCCTAAGGCGCACGCCTGGAGAGCGTGTGACCGCCACAAGCGGTCCGTGGGTTCAAATCCCACCCTCTCCGCCAGATATGAAAATGGTGGGCAATGCCCACCATTTTTTGCGTCCAGAAAGAGGTGAATCCATGCCAAATCTCAAAACTCATTTGACGCTTGGTGTGTTCACTTACCCTGTTTTCCTGTCTTCGTACACTTTAATTGCTTCAAAATTCCAGCCAGCATTCGATCCAACGTTAGGGGTTATAACGGCGGGATATCTGGCTTATATAGTTGGCAGCGATCTTCCTGACATTGATCACAAAGACGCTCCCGTGCAGCACCAGTTAAAGGCTTTGTCCATACCACCGCTCGCTCTGGTATTTCAAATTTGGCTCGCAAAATACTTTGAACAGTCTCTTTCCGCAAGCATCGGGCAGCGTGTTGCCAGAATTGCGATCTTCACTGTTTCTCTGTTCATATCCTACCTTCTCGTTTCCACTCTTTTGAGGTTTCTAAAACACCGTGGTTTCACTCACAGTATAACTTTCGCCGCCATGTACGGCGGATTGCTGTATATGCTGTTTCGCCTTGTCCGACTTCCTCCGGAAAATGCCATGTATATTGCTATATCTGGATTCACAGGCGACTTGATTCACCTGATAGCAGACAATTCCAGGAGTTTTTCAAAGATCTTCAAACTATGGTAGACTCACGTTAGAGAATGTAAGCGCTCACGTCCTCATCCTTGTAAATCTCTCCAATCTTGCTCTGCACATAAGCCGCGTCTATGACCACGCGAGGTTCCGGTAGATCAGGGGCTTCGAAAGACACATCTTCGAGAACTTTTTCTACAACAGTATAAAGCCTTCTCGCACCTATGTTCTCGAGCTTTTCGTTCAGTTCGAAGGCGATACGTGCTATCTCTTTTATTCCGTCATCCGTAAACACGAGCTCCACACCTTCTGTTGCAAGAAGCGCTTCATATTGCTTTGTTATGGCGTTTTTGGGCTCTCTAAGTATTCTGGCGAAATCTTCTTCAGTAAGCGGTGATAGCTCTACCCGTAGCGGGAAACGCCCCTGGAGTTCAGGTATGAGATCGCTCGGTTTGGACACATGGAATGCTCCGGCAGCTATGAAAAGTATGTAGTCCGTTCTAACCGTTCCGTATTTCGTAACGATCGTGGTGCCTTCAACGATAGGAAGAAGATCCCGTTGAACACCTTCCCTCGAGACATCCGGGCCTGCACCCCTACCTCCAGCACCACCTGCAACTTTGTCCATTTCGTCTATAAAAACGATGCCCTTGTTTTCAGCCCTGTAAAGAGCTTCCTGGATGACCTTATCCATGTCTATGAGTTTTTCGGATTCGATAGGAAGGAGATAACGCTTGGCTTCGGAAACCTTCATCTTTTTACGTTTTTTTGATTTTGGAAGGAGGCTTCCAAACATGTTCTGTATTTCTATTCCAATCTCTTCCATGTCGGGAACGCCTATCATTCCGAACATTGGCGGGGCGGATTCTTCAATCTCGATTTCTATTTCTTCATCGTCGAGTTCACCCTTTCTGAGCTTTTCTCTCAGCTCTTGACGTTTTGCTCTGTACTCCGCCCTTTCTTCAGGTGACATTCGCTGGGCTCCGGTAGATGCGGTTTGGAAGAGGTCCATCAATCCCTGCGTTCTTTTGGGTCTCGAGTGGGGTAACAACGCATCGAGTATCCTTTCCTCTACGGCTTTCTTAGCCTGGTCTTCTACTCGTTTCATATGTTCCTGTTTAACCATGTTTACACTTACGTTTACGAGTTCCCTTATCATCGAATCCACGTTTCTTCCAACGTAACCAACCTCTGTAAAGCTGGTGGCTTCCACCTTGACAAAGGGGGCGCCGGATAGCTGCGCCAATCGTCGCGCGATTTCGGTTTTTCCCACACCGGTTGGTCCTATCATAAGGATGTTTTTTGGGACTATTTCCTTTTTCAATTCTTCACTCACTCTTTGTCTTCGTATCCTGTTTCTAACAGCTATGGCCACCGCTTTCTTGGCCTCTGCCTGACCTACGATGTATTTATCAAGTTCGCGAACTATCTCTCTCGGAGTCATTTCTTCAAAAGACTTTCTCATTTCATTCTCCATCTGGTATCTCCTCCACTGTGAAGTTTTCATTGGTATAAATGCATATCTCGCTCGCTATCTGAAGGGATTTCAAGGCTATCTCCTTTGCTGGAAGATCTGTATTTCTTAAAAGCGCTTTCGCAGCCGCCAGTGCGTAGGCGCCTCCGGAGCCGATTGCAACCACATCCTCGTCCGGCTGTATTACCTCGCCGTTCCCGGAAACCAGAAGCAGATTATCCTTATCCGCGACTATCATCAAAGCTTCAAGATGTCTCAGAACCTTATCCGTTCTCCAGTCTTTTGCGAGTGCGACGGCTGCTCTCAAGAGATTCGAATTCATCTGTCGGTACTTTTCTTCGAATCGTTCAAAAAGCGTTAGAGCATCTGCTACAGAACCGGCGAAACCGGCTATCACTTTACCGTCACCAAGACGCCTCACTTTCTTGGCAGAAGCTTTCATTACGGTGTTTCCAAAGGTAACCTGACCATCACCAGCGATCACGGTCTTACCGTTTTTCTTGACTGCTATTATAGTTGTGCCGTGAAACATCTTTTTCCCTCCTCTTACGTTTAAGTGCCGACTTGACGACCGCATCAACCACCTCTTCAAAACTCATGCCCATGGCCTTTGCGGAAGCTGGTAGATCACTGAGTTCTGTCATGCCTGGAATGGTGTTAACTTCAAGAAAATAGAACTTCCCATCGGCGAATATCCCATCTATGCGGGCCATATCACGACATCCAAGATAATTGTACACCTGAAGAGCAATACGTTTGACTTTTTCCTCATCTTCAGCATTTAACTCTGCTGGAAGAACGAACTCCGTCATTCCTTTAGTGTACTTAGCTATGTAGTCATAAAACTCTCTTTTTGGTCTGAGCTCCAGAATGGGTAATACCACAGGGTTACCATCTATTTCCAGCACGGAAACGGTGAGTTCCTTTCCTTTGATATATCGCTGAACTATATAACCACCGTATTCTTCAACAAGAGTTGAGGCGTGAGAGATTGCTTCATTTTTCGATTTGCATATCTTCACACCTATACTCGATCCCTCGCGTCTAGGTTTCAGAATTACCGGAAGGCTCCATCCATCAAAGAAATCAGCTCGTTCCTGGTAGGAATATTTTGGAACTTCGACCATAGTATCGAGAATCCTGTACGTTAAAAGTTTGTCGAAGCAAACCGCACTTGTGTACGGATCAGAACAGGTATAAGAAATACCGTGCGCTTCCATAAGAAACTGTATGCCGCCGTCTTCGCCAAAATGTCCGTGTAGCATGTTGAAAGCGAGATCAACCCCTTCGACTTCTCTTAAGAAGGCAGTGGGATCTCCACGGTAATCAACGGGTTTAGCATCGTAGTCCAGACGCTTAAGCGCTCTGTATACGTTCTCTCCGCTTTTTAGAGAAACCTCTCTTTCTCTCGATATGCCACCCATTACCACCGCTATCTTGACTCTTTTATTAGTCAACATCTTCGCCCTCCAGAAACCGAATTATATCCATGGGGATTCTGTTACCGTACTCGGGATCTTCAAAAGGTTCGTGATAACAACCTTCATATCTCAACAGTTTTTTTGGTCCTCGAAGAGATTCGAAAAATCTTTCAGCCGCTTCTGGAGGGACCACTCTGTCGGACGTAGAAAGAATGAGAAGCGTTGGTATATCAACACGTCCCACATCCAGAAAAGCTCTGTGGATATTTTCTATCGTCTGACAGACAAGCCTCGCCGTAACTTTGCGATGCACCAGTTTGTCTTCTACATAACGCTTCACGGCATCTTTGTTTCGAGAGAGCATTTCCACATTGATACGGTTATCAAAGGTGGTTCGAGGCGCCAGGACGTTTAAAAAAGCGAGAATAAATCTCAAGATCGGGTTTATTTCGACTTTCAGCGCAGGATTGGAAAGAACGAGCTTTTCCACTTTATGTTCCTTTTCCTGGATGTATCTCAGGGCTATCAAACCACCAAGGCTGTGACCCATAAGATAAAGAGGTGGTTCGGCGTTTTGCAGCATCTCGTCCACCACACTGTAGAAATCCTCAAAACTACGAATGTGTCCCCTCTGACCGGGCGATTTACCATGGCCTGGTAGATCAGCGCTGATTACGCTGTAACCGGCGGTGTTGAGTTCCTTGGACAGTTGTTCATAGCGTCCCGCATGCTCTCCAAGACCATGAACTATCACAAGCGTTCCTCGGGAATTCTTCTGCGCCTTCCAGAAATGCATGTGTATCACCTCTGAAAAGTATCATCAGAAAAAGGCGCTGCAGCTTGCAGCGCCTTTGCTGGCGGAGGCGGTGGGACTCGAACCCACACGGGACATCGTCCCATCGATTTTCAAGACCGACCCCTTGACCAATTCGGGCACGCCTCCATTAAATATTATACTCCGTATTCGTTAAAGTCAATTCACATCACCGCTTTTATGTCTATCTTCCAACCAGTAAGTTTCACGGCGAGCCTCGCGTTTTGACCGCCCTTGCCTATGGCAACCGAAAGCTCTGAAGGTGCTACCAGAACACGCGCCGATTTGGCTCGCTCATCGAGAATTCTTACATCTGCTACCCGCGCAGGAGACAGTGCGTTTGCTATGAACTCCAGAGGATCGGGAGACCACTTGACCACGTCAACGCGCTCATGCTTCAGCTCACGAAGAACAGCACTTATTCTACTTCCGCCTTCTCCAATGCACGCACCCACGGGATCAACGTTTGGATCGTTGGAAGCCACCGCTATCTTCGTCCTCGTTCCCGCTTCTCGTGCAATTGCTTTTATCTCTACAACACCCTGTTCGATTTCCGGAACCTCGAGTTTGAAGAGCTCTATAACAAACTCAGGCACAGATCTGCTAACAAATATCCTTGGACTCTTGCCGGCTCTGGTAACATCCACGATGTAGACCTTTATAAGAGAACCCTGTTTGAGCTGTTCGCCGTGGATCCAGTCTCTTTTGAGCATTTTCGTCTCTATTTTACCGATCCGAACTTCAGCCCATCTCTCGGTGACACGCATCACTTCAGCGGTGGTGACTGATCCCACCATCTCAGAGTATTTCTTGAACAGATTCTCCTTTTCAAAATCTCTGATCTTCTGAATAAGAACCTGCCTGGCCGTCTGGACGGCTATTCTTCCAAAGTCCTTCAATTCAAGTGGCCTGCGTATAACGTCACCAACCCTGGCGTCCGGTTGTATCCGAAGAGCTTCTTCAAGGCTTATTTCAGAGCCGCTACTCGGTTCTCCTTCGACAACTTCGAGTAACTGAAAAACTCTGACATCACCCGTAACACGGTCTATTTCCACATCAACGTTTTTGTTTCCGCCAAAGTTGTTTTTATAGGCGGTTTTAAGAGCATGTTCAAGAGCTACAAGGACATCCTCTTTAGGAATGCCCTTTTCTTCTTCCAGCTCTTCAATAGCTTCAATCAGATTCAGGTTCATCGTACACCTCCTCTCTCAAAACTCCACTTCCAGATTAGCGCGTTTGATCTCTTCAAGATTCACTTTCAAAGACTTGTTCGCATCTTTGAGTTTGATCTCCAGTGTGCCGTCTTCTTCCACCGATCCTATCCATCCCACCACACTCGAAAGCCCTTCTACGGGCTCGTTGAAAACGAACTTTGCCAGCTTTCCAGCAAATCGCCTGTAGTCTTTCTCGCCTCTCAAAGGCCTATCCAGCCCCGGAGACGAAACCTCCAACACGTAGGATCCAGGGATGAAGTCCTCCCTGTCGAGTTCCTTTTCAATCTCTCTGGATACCAGCTCACAGTCATCGATACCAATGTATCCATCCTCTTTGTCGATGACTACCTTTAACACCCAGTTTCTCCCCTGTCTGCGATATTGAAGTTCGAAAAGCTCATATCCGAGAAGCGGAAGGATACGCTCCGCAATTTCCCTTGCACGATCCACTATTTCATCAAACAATGCATTTCGCCTCCTTGAAAAGAAATCGAGGGCCTTCTGCCCTCGAACCGGTCGCTTCATTCGGGACTATTATAACATGCAGTTGACAAAAGAACAAATGCGGACAAAAATGGTAGAATATATAGGAGGTGATGAGGTTGAAAGTATCCATAATAGGAACGGGAAGAGTCGGGAGTAACGTAGCCTTCGCGCTGGTACTGAAAGGTCTGGTAAGCGAGATAGTTCTTGTGGACAAGGATATCAAACGCGCTGAAGGCGACGCGCTCGACCTGCTTCACTCCACAGCGTTTTCCCGTCGAATGTCTGTTGAGGCTGGTTCGATGGAAAAAACTCGTGATTCGGATGTCGTTATTTTTACCGCGGGTGTGGCTCAAAGACCGGGAGAAACACGTCTTCAATTGCTCGAACGAAATGCGCGTTTAACCTGGGATCTGGCGTCCGAGACCGCCCGATACTCTCCGAATGCCATATTTTTGATGGTGACCAATCCGGTAGATGTGTTGTCGTATGTGGCGTGGAAGGCGAGCGGTCTGCCCGAAAAGCGCGTGTTTGGCTCCGGGACGGTACTCGACACAGCAAGGCTCAGGACCTTGATCGCCCAACACTGCGGAGTTTCTCCAAAAAGCGTTCACGCTTATGTTATTGGAGAACATGGAGATTCTGAACTTGCGGTATGGAGCAAGGCCATAGTTGGAGGTTTACCTATAAAAGAGATGTGTCAGGTATGCAAGCTCGGTTGCGGTTCGACCGTGATGGAAGAACTTTTTGAAAAAACCCGAAACGCCGCTTATGAAATTATAGAAAGAAAAGGAGCCACTCATTACGCCATAGCGGCTGCTGTGACGGATATTCTCGAATCGATCTTCAAAGACGAAAAACGTGTTCTCACCGTATCGACCTACGTGTCTGATTACCTGGGAGTAGGTGATCTTCACATAGGATTGCCAGCTGTGGTTGGCTCCAGTGGAATCGAAAGGGTGCTTGAGCTCGATCTTGACGAAAAAGAAAGAGATCTCTTTATAAAGTCGGCACATGTGATAAAAGATGCCATTGTAAGTATTGAACATCTCTGGGAAAAGTGAAAGCATTTAAACAACCCAAATTCCATCATTTACGTTCTTGTCAGTAGAGGCAGAATTGGCAGTGATATAGTGTCTCTTTGTATCAATACAAAACAAAGCGCATCCTCTCTTTCTTTCACAGCGAAACACGTTCTGGCTATGATTTTCACAAGCGCTGTGTATTCTTCGTGTTTCTCGATTCTTTCATTGTACAGTCTTAAGCCCTGTGAAGGGTAAAAGTGGACATTTGTATTATTGATCGATCGCCAGGTCGCAAGTATTCCTTTCTCTCCCGTTTAACGCATGTGATCACACGACCTTCACGAGCGCTGAGCGAGCATC
>DPRG01000142.1 GCA_003538775.1 Thermotogae bacterium | reverse complement strand
GTGGGCTTTCCCGGCGGGAGATCGTAATGCATTTCATTTCTGGTGAATCATACACTGGTTCTCGGTGTTCTTCAAAACTTTGATGTTAACATTGTGTTATTGTGTTAATTCTGTGAGCTTAATTAGAGTTCGCAAAGGAGCATCCAGAAAGGAATATGAAGGAAATTGCAAGTTGTTGAATTCTGTTCATGTTTTATATGGGTTAGTTTGAATGGATACAGGTTTTGATTGATCAATATATATTTGGTGAATCATGGATGTACTTGATATACTGATCAACTAATGATATCGATGTATGATCTAAATATATTGATTTATTGCAAAATATGTAGTATAATCAAACAAGTATGATTGTTCATGTGGAGGTGTAGCTTAATGTTAACCGTACTGGATGTCGTTCGCATAGTGGGAGACCTTCGGGAGAAGCTTTCGGCCTTTGAAAATGTTTTTGTTTCCAAGTTGGAGAATCCCGAGGATTTTGAAGAGGTTCTTACACAGATAACTTCTTACACAGGGCTAAAGATGCGTGAACAGCTCGCTCTGGCTTACAGTTCAGTTCTTTTGAAACTTCTTGACAAAATCGCCCTGCGCTTTAATGAATCAAGCGGTGAGATCTGTTCAAGTAAGATCAATCGGTGTATTCCATGCGCAATTACTTATCCCTGGAATCGCAGAATAATGTTGGGAAAGGATAAAGCAAACGCTCTTGTTATTTCCTCAAAGCGTGTCAGTCGTGGATTCTCGACACCAAAAAAGACCATCACCTGGAGGGGGTTGATATCACTTTTACGGTTAATGCGATATGGGATGGATGTTGAACTTCTTCATTCGATACTAATGGAGAACGATATGGATCGCACGGTTAATCTTATGGCACATCTTGCTTGGGATATCGAAACCAGAAGGATTCCCTGGACAGTGGAAAGAGCGCGCGAAGTTCTGCAACGGATCAAAAGCTGGAAAACACTTGAACTTCTGAGATTTCTCGCCGAGCACGAAGCGGCAACTGTTGAAGAAATACGTGGAAATATGGAGGAGCGGTTGGGAGAAAAGTTGCCCAGTAAAGCTGTAGGATCACTCATGGGGGTGCTCGCAAGGCTGTCAAGGGATCATGAGGATATCGTTCGAAAGGAAGGGGATCGATATGTACTGCATCCGGCTTTCAAGGAGGCTATTCATCAAGTAAAGAAACAGCCCTGAAACGTTCTGCATCGCCAAGGTGTAGATAACGGCTTGTAGTCGTCAAACTCGAATGGCCAAGGAGGTCCTGGACGATTCTTACATTGGCACCTTTCTGTAGTAAATGGGTTGCAAAAGAATGCCTGAAAACATGTGGATGGATTCCTTCGGTTCTTATGCCTGCTTCCTTGCATGTAGAAAGAGTGAGTCTGTAAACAGCTGATGAATCAAGTTTTTTACCATTTATCGAAAGAAAAAAGAACCCAGGATCTCCATTTTTCAGAAGGCTGTACCGAGCATGCGTATACATTTCCATGATCTCTCTTGCCTTCAAAGACAACGGAACCAATCTGTCTTTTCCACCTTTTCCCATTCTTACATTCAAATGGGGATTATTCCCAAGCCACACGTCCTCTACTTTTAAATTGCAAACCTCAGAGACCCTGAGACCACAGTAGTACATGGAAGCAAGGACCGCAACATTTCTGGTTATAATAGGGTTGTCCAGCGGAAGCGAAAAGATACGGTTGACTTCTTCATAGCTCAAAAAGCGCGGCAATCGCTTTAAAGGTCGAGGCAAATGAAGGCGAGAGGGCACGTGGACATCTAAACCCTGCTGTTCGAGGAAATTCAGGAAGGTTTTTATACTGGAAGCTACCCGGTGAATTGTGGATACAGAGAGTCCCTGGATAGAGAGTGTGTTCAAAAACTGTTGAACGTGTGATGAGGTGATCTTTGAAAGTTCCAATCCATTCTGCCGGCAGTGTCGTAAAAATTTTTCAAGATCGTTCATATACGCGCGGATGGTGTGCGGAGATCTTCTCAACACATAAAGAAGGTAATGCTCAAACTCTTTTAAAAGCTGCAAATCCGCTTTTTTAGCCACTTTATTTACCTCCTCCATACCAATGCAAGATAAGAGACATTATCATGCGTTATTATAACCCATAGCTCTGATATTCGTGCTATCATTTATTGGTCTTAACATTAAGAGAAGCCAAGATCTTCTTCCAGAATTTCAGCTCTTGGAGATAGGAGATGCTGGAGGGAATGTTAGAAAGATATTTCGTCCTTGCGGTTTTTTTAGCCACGTACTTTTTCATCATTTATGGCAAAATGCCCCGCTCTGTGATCGTCTTCACCATGGGAATGCTGATCGCGTTTGCAAGAGTTGTCGAGTCCATGCAAACACATAATATCGGCATCTTCGTTGATTTCAATACTATTGGTCTTTTGCTCGGTATGATGATACTCGTGGGCTTATTAAAAGAAACGGGTCTTTTTCAGTATATAGCGATAAAGGTCACGCGCCTCGCAGGAAATAGCTTCTGGAAACTCGTAGTGTATTTAACGATATCTATAGCTTTTCTTTCCGCTGTTCTTGACAATGTCACTACGATACTCCTGTTGTCTCCCATACTCTTGTTGATAGCTGACACGGTGAGAGTGGATCCCACCCCTCTCGTTATCATGGCTGTTACTGCATCCAATATCGGCGGTACAATGACAATAATCGGAGATCCTCCAAACATTCTGGTGGCATCGGCAGCGAAGATAGGATTTCTGAGATTTTCGGCTTTTATGATCCCTCCTTCTCTTTTGATTCTTGTGCTTTCCATACTCTATTTCAAGCGGATGATAGATGTACAGTCTGAAGCTGGAGAAAGGATTCGTCAGCTGCAGTTTATGGACGAAGAAAAGCTCATCACAGATAAAAAGCTCTTGAGACGTTTGTTGATAATTTTCATCGCCGTGATAGCGCTTTTCATAATCCATGAACAAATGGACATGGAGATGGCTACCATCGCTTTGATGGGAGCCGCTGTAGCGACTCTGGTTTCACGCAAGACCTTCGATGAAGTTGTGAAAAGTGTTGAATGGGACAGTATATTCCTTTTTGTAGGCTTGTTTATGCTCTCGTTTGCTCTGGAAGAAGTGGGAATAATCGATTATCTCGTTGGTTCAATCACGAAAATCGCTCACGGCGATATGGCTCTCAGACTCGCGATAGTGTGGATAAGCGGGATTTCCTCCGCGTTTATAGGCGCAGTACCAACCGCCACGGTTATGATCCCTGTTCTTCGGGGAGTCGAGTTCTCTTCCCTCATCCACTGGTACTGTCTTGCACTTGGTGCGAGTTTAGGTGGAATAGGAACTCTTGTTGGAACGGCTTCTAATATCGTAGGCGTTGGAATGCTCGAAAACCATAGCGGAGGGCAGGTAACCTATTCTAAATTTCTCAGAATCAATTTTCCTTTGATGCTACTCGCTCTTTCTCTTGTTAGTGTCTACGTATCTCTCTTTTAAATCGGAAGAATATAATACGTTGAAAGAATCATCGAGCCTGAAATGTGTTGAGCCTATGTCACCAGAGAACGCTCTTCCGTTTGTTCTACCAGCTTCATGAAGATCTTTTCGAAGTTTACGGTCTCCTGCTCGATAGATTCTACTTCCACACCGAAGGATTTGAGTCTTTCAACAAAACCGAAAAACTTTCGGGGCTCGCTGAGATCCACCGAGAACTCCATCACTCCATTGCTGATTGCAGGGTCTCTTGGTTCGAATTCTTTGAACGCTTCAAGATCAAAAGAGTTGTTTGTAACCAGTTTGATGCGGTAGCTCCTCGCACTGAACAACCTCATCAATTTACTCTTTTCTTCACAGACGATCAGTTTTCCATGGTTCATTATGGCTACTCTATCGGCTATCTCCTCAACGAGATTCATATCGTGTGTTGACAGAAGGATGGTCTTTCCTTTTTCCTTTACAATTCTTCGCAGTAATTTTCTCAACTCGACCGCGGCGGTAACATCCAGCCCCAGCGTCGGTTCGTCAAGCAATATCACGTCGGTGTCCGCAGCGAGTGCAACAGCAATGGCAGTCTTCTGCTGCATACCCCTCGATAACTGATGGACGAGTTGATCGGCTTTTTCCAGAAGGCCGAATTCTTCGAGAATCTTTAGGGCTTCTTTCTTCCTCATGCGTTTTCCCCTGATACCGCAAAAATAGATGATATTTTCCACCGGTGTCATCCGCCAGTAAAGATTTCGGTTCCCCTCGAGGACAGCGCTTATGTGTTTCAAAGCTTTGCTTCTTTGCTTCAAGACGTCATATCCGTTTATCTTTATCGTACCGCTGTCGGGGATTATAAGGCCACAGATAGCCTTTATCGTTGTGGTCTTGCCCGCGCCGTTAGGGCCGAGCAGAGCGAAGATCTCTCCCTTTTCTATGCGGAAGGAAATCCCATCTACCGCTCTTACTACTTCCCCGCTTTTACGCTTTTTGTAAGTTTTAATGAGGTTTTCAACTTTGAGCAAATCCATACATTTCACCTCAATACTGGTTAAGTGTCCCTTTCAACATCGCTCGGTGTTCGAAAAATCTGAAAACAATTACTCCAAGGCCCATATAGATCGCCGATACTCCCCACAGTATGACATGGTCGAACATTTTGAAATCACCAATTGTGGCACCATGCTGGGCCATCTGTCTCATCATGAAAGAAGCCTGCGCCATAGGCATCGATCTGAGCAATATACTGTTGCCAGGATCGATCATGGTAAAGGCCATAGAACCGAAAGTCAACATCTCGACAAAGGATGAAATACGTTTGAATATGAGCGCCACCCCACCTATCATCATTCCAACACCAAGAGCACTCAAAACACCTATTAGAAGCAAATAAAGGAGTGTGACCAGATTGAAACCGAGTGTCCTGCCCGTTGTGAAGGCCGCGAAATACATCAGAGGAACAACAAAGGCTATGTTCAATAAAAGATCACCTACAATGCGTGAAAATAGCTGAAACTCAAACGGTACCGGAGAAGCAAAAACCTGTTCGAGTGTCCCTCTTTGTGCTTCTTCGATGATTCCCCAGCTCACACCCTGGAAAGATGTTATGAACATGAGCCACATGAAATAACCAACGATAATCCCATCCAGCGTATCTCCAAAGTTTGGTGTTCCTCCCCCCACAGCCTTCAATCCAAAGAAGATTAGATAAAAGAAAATCAGTATCGTCGCAACAAATGATATTGAGTTGAAAAAATACCTTTTGAACTCTATAATGCCTTTCCATACATTAACGAGGAACACCGTGAGCAACATTGATACCTCCCGTATTCAGAAATTTGATTTTTACCCCAAAAATAATAACATATACTTTCATAAATGTCAATGACTCATCAATTTTTGTGATTTCGCTTTGAAATATTTCGACCAGCCGTTGGATAAGAGCAAAGACAGTGATAGAATTTCAAATGGTCGGAGTTGTCGCATTGGTATGGAGGTGATTTTGCTGCCGAAGTTCGAAGAACTCGCAAGGGAGTTCGAATTTTTAGCGCAGCTTGTGGAGATGATCGGAGACAACCCTTTCAAGGCACGTGCGTACCGTTTTGCGGCTGCAAAGATGAGAGAAAGAGGTGGCGAAGACGTAACGGAAGACGCCATATCCCGGCTATCCAAAGAAAAGGGTGTGGGTAAAGCCATAGTTGAGAAGTCACGACAGTTTCTTCATACTGGACGTATAGAAAAGATCGAAGAGTTGAAATCCCAGATTCCATTACCGTTGTTCTACCTCGCAAAAAAACCCAGCATTCCGGGAAGAGAATTGCACCGTTTGTACTGTGACCTTAAAGAGCTTCCACCAGGTGAGATCGTGGCGGTTTTAAAGGAGCAAGCTACTGAGTTGGGACTGGAGAACGATTTCTTCGCGCTTTTGGAAGAAAAGATAAGCTCCTCAAACTGAAAGAACATCTCTTGTTGCACATCAAACCTGCTGATCCGAAAGGATGCCATGCTTTAATATCTCGAAGATGGCATCTGTTTCCTTCATAAGAGCTTCTGTTTCCTCCATAAGCTTTTTAGGAGAGCCTTTGTAGATTTCAAGGTACATATCTCCCAGACCATTGAAGAGAGCTACTATGAATTTCAGAACAGTCTCCGGATCGACGTCATTTCTCAAAGGCAAAGAACGGAGTTTTTCAAGAAGAATCTCCCAGCCTTCCCTCTGTACATCTTTGACTTCGCTCATGACCTTTAACCTGACTCTGTCCGGCACACTCAGTATTGTCAGCATGAAATCCGCAAGATTGGGATGATTAACCATGAATTCGAGTTTCCAGTAACCCCATTCTTTTAGCATCTGGAAGAAATCTTTTTCGCCTGCCTTTCCGACAAACTTTTCGAATTCGTTCACCAGCGTGTCAGTCACGGCTCTGTATGCGTGGATATACAGGTTCTCTTTATTTCCGAAATAGTGGAAAATGAGACCTTTTGCCACACCAGCCTTTTTTGCTATTTCGTTTGTCGAAGCCCCTTCAAAACCCTTCTCCGCGAATTCACTTATCGCGGCCTTTATGATCTTTTCTCTTCTATCCAAATACTTCACCTCAAGCGAGGATATCCTTTTTCGAGTAAATCAAAAATCCCCCTGCCAGAAGAGCGGCGTTTACAAGCAGGTAGAAATATAAGAAAGATGCCGAAAGACCGTATTTAATGGTGGAGGCTGGATCCGAATAGGAAAAAGGCGTGAAGTACTTGAGAAAGTTGGCTTCTTCCGTTAGTTTAGACACCATGTTCACAACGTATAGTGTGAACATGGCACCCAGTGAAAAAGGTAAGGCTCCTTCAGGTTTTTTCAAAGAGATACCGATAAAAAAGCTCAGGTTCATGATGGTTAAAGGATCCTGTAAACCAGCATCGCCACAAAGTTGTTCACGATCATCATGTAAGCGATGTACGTGTAATCCACACCCAGGTTCTTCAAAAGATGATAGTGATAGAAAGCAGAAGAGAACGTGACTGCCATGTTCCAGTAAAAGGTGAAGAAGACAAATTTCATGAAGTTTTCGTCCTTGAACACCGCTTTGAGAGGAATTCCCGTTCCTGTTTCCTTAACTGGAACGTCCGGTATTTTGTTCATGGCAAAGATAGAAAGGACGGTTCCCACTGTGGATATGAGAAGCACAAGAACAAAACCCGAAGAGAAATGATCAACTATAGAAGAATAGAGGTATATAATGAGAGCATTTCCTATGGATAGAAACATGTTTCTGTTTCCAAACACCCTTCCTCTTTCCTCTGGAGGAACGAGATCTCTCATCCATGAGTTCCACGTACTGCTGGAGAGGGCCGCGAAGATCTGGGAAATCACGAGCGCAACGATGAAAATCAACGGTTCTGTTTTCCCAAGCAGTAGAAAAACGATGAGAAAAGCGAAACTGAATCTGCTGAAAGCGTTGAACACGTTGACCAGAAAACGCCTCTTTCTGTATTTCTGAACAAAGAAAGAGGCAAACAGCTGAAAAAACTGCATCATGGGAGGGATTGCAGCGGCGACACTCAGGAGAAACTCGTCCAGATTGAAAAGCATCGCAAGACCTGTGAACACAGGTCCCTGTATTAGAAGCGCGTAGAACAGAGAGAAGACACCTTCGAGTGTGAGAAAGAGATAGGCCTTCTTCATGAACGAGGTCTCCAGAAGAATCGTCCAGTCTTTTTCCTGTACACAATCTTTGCCATCGTGTAGCATCCTAGAAGATCAAAAATGAGATCCAGCATGGTGTCGTCCAGCCCTTTTTGTGTGTTGTAGTCTGGCAGTATCTTATCCGTCGTGAATTCGGCTATTTCCCAAAGGACCCCGGAAAAGACCCCAAGAAGGAACGCCATCAAAACGGCACCCGGCACCTCGTCCCAGAATCTCGATTTTTTCGTCAGAATCTGGTAAAAAAAGTACGTTATGACAAAAGATCCGTAGAAGTGAAGTATCTTGTCCCAGAAAAATATCTTCTCGTAGAAGTTCAAAAACTGTCCCATCACAGAGTGGAGAAATACCGATGAAGAGAGCATCAATTTCGTTCTCTCAGGTATCTCCTGATGGGTTATCTTCTCATAAACGTATGGTGAAAAACCACCGAGCCAGAATATGAAATATCCTATCGTTTCAACGATTTTGGCTCGAATGATGGAAAAAACAACTGGAATTCCCAGGAGAGCCACTAAAACCCTGTTCAATTTTTCTTTCCGCTTTTTCACCAGTACTTCGTTCATTTTCTCATCACCTCCTTGTGCTATTATATTTCACGGGAGGGATGAAAAGATTGAAATATCTGTTACTCTTCTTTGCGACTTTTCTTTTCGACAACTCGGGCACTCCCATCCCAATTTTAACAACAACAGCACTGATCTCCGTTGGAAAGCTGAAGATTTTTCCATCCTTCTTTACGATCTACCTGGGGCTTTTGAGCTGGGATACTGTGACATTCTTTGCTGGAAAAAAGCTCAAATCGGTGTCTTTCAATCTCAAGTGGAAATTCGTACGAAAGATTCTCATAGAGTTCTTAAACGTTTATATTTCTTCGGAAAAGATACTGCTCCCACTTTGCAAATTCGTTCCCTGGGTGGGAAAGTTCACTCCGTTTCTGGCGGGCTACACGGGAAGAAATCTCCCAGCACTCCTTATCATATGGCTTGGGAGCTTGCTCTATGAGAGTACCTTTTTCTTTTCCAGTCTGATAGCTGGAAAGGTCTTCCTGAAGTTTTCAAAAATTCTGGGGATCGTTCTTTTTGCAGTTGTGATACTTGTTTATCTTCTCTGGAAGAGCAGAATCTCGAAATCCATTGTAAAGCATCCAAGATAGATCATATGTAAAACTATCTGTGAAAACCAGAAGAGCCAGTATCTGGAAATATCAAAATCGCCTTGTTTGTAGATGTTCGTGAGGACGAACGCTGCTAAAGAGACCACTCCATCGAAAATGAGAACCTGTGTGAGAGAAGCAAGAAATTTACTTGCAACGATTTTATTCCTCGTAATAGGTCTTGACAACAAAAACTCTGCTGTTTTTTCGTTTTCTTCTCTCGAAATGCTTCTCACACCCACTAAAGTAACGAAAACACTGCCGACGAGTGTCACATAAATACTGGAGATCATAGCCATATAATTCAGTATGTTTGAAAAGTCGAGCTCATTGAGCCCAAACAATCGAGTGAATGCCTTTGGCATTATCCTCATCATTCTCGTCATGAGTTCTGTATCTTCAGCAAAGGAGGGATAAAAGGCCGCGTACATGAATTGAAGGAAAATGAGAACTACAGACCATATGAAAACGCCTTTTATGTACCTTTTCAAATCCCATCTGTAAATACTCACGATTTCCCCTCCCTGTAATAAGACATGAAGATTTCCTCCAGCGATGGATCGTCTATCCACAGATCTTCAATTTCTATTCTCGAAAGTTTCTGCAAGAGTTCGTTGGTGGAACCCGTGTACATGAATCTAAACACCCCGTTCCCTTCTTCTGTTGTGTTCGATACGATTTCTTTTAGCACTTCGGGGTTCTTCGGCCGTACTCTCACTACTTTATATCGCTCCTTTCTCAGATCATCGATCTTTTCAACCTTGAAGATTCTTCCGTCCTTTATCATCGCTACCCTGTCGCAAAGGCGTTCAACCTCGCTCAGTATGTGTGAGGAAAAGAATACCGTGGCTCCTCTTTCTTTTTCTTCTTTTAGGAACTCGAACAGCAGCTTCTGAATCAGAGGGTCAAGTCCGTTAGTGGGTTCATCAAGGATTAATAGCTTAGGACGATGCATTAGGGCTTGCACAACAGCCACCTTTTTCTTGTTGCCCATGGACAGTTCTCTGAATTTCTTTTTCGTTTCAACTGAAAGTTCTTTACACAGCATTCTGGTATACTCTTCGTCAACGTTTTCGTAAAAACTCGCGGCGTACTTCAGGAAATCTTCGACGGTAGCGTCGGGGTAAAAATTGACCTCTCCAGGTATATACCCTACCTCTTTCCTGATCTCCTTCCCGTACTTGATACAATCCTTCCCGAAAATTGACGCTTTTCCGCTGGTGGGAAAGATCAGGCCAAGCAGTAGTCTTATAGTTGTGGTTTTGCCTGCTCCGTTTGGCCCGATAAATCCGAAGATTTCACCTTCGGGAACTGAAAGATTGACGCCTTCTATTCCTCTGTTTTTTCCGTAGTACTTGGTAAGGTTTTCAACAGTGATTGCCTCCATCTTCTCCCCTCCTGATTGACCATGTGGTCAATACGATTATACTACACATCAGAAAAAGTGTCAAATGTCAAAAGAGTGTGTTCGAAAAATCGTCGAAAAGAAGGAAACGCCACACATCTCGGTTTCTAAGCTGTCCAGCATGTAAGAGAATGTTCCAGCATAGAGC
>DPRG01000042.1 GCA_003538775.1 Thermotogae bacterium | reverse complement strand
CTTAGAAACCGAGATGTGTGATCTATTCCTTCCTTCTTTGTTGATGCGAGGGATATGAAAAAATGAACTTTTAAATAAAATACTCTGTCTTACATAGTAGAGAACATTTCCAAATTATAAAACGGAGGTGGCATCTATGAAAAGAAAGTACGTTTCTCTGATCTTACCTATTATCGCTTTGTTGCTCGTCGCGTGTTACCAAACACCAACCGCTCCGGAAGGTTCTAAAGTCACTTTCTACCTCACTGACAAACCCTCCGTGGAAGCCGAACATCTCTACGTGGCGATCGATTCGATAAGCTACCAGATAGCTGACGGTGAGGACTTCACACCGGTATCGACCGAAGCTACTGTGGTGGACTTACTCGAGCTTGCCGGAGATCTTTTGCCTCTCGAAACTGAATTGATAGAAGGTACTCTGACCAAGATAAGGCTTGCGGTCAGCGCGGCCACGGTGGTAACAAAGGAAGGTACCTTCGAATGTGACGTTCCGTCTAACAAGATCGATGTCATAGTTCCTGAATACGAGTTTGCGGATGAACTGGACGTCGTTATCGACTTCGAAGCTGGAGCCTCGATCCACAAAACTGGCGGACCTTCTCCTCATTACAAATTAAGACCGGTGGTGAAGGCCTCCGTTATGAAACCCGATAAAAGAATAGAAATCCATGGAATGGTAAAGGACGCTTCTGGCACAGGATTAGCTGGATACATCGTGGCACTTTTCAAAACCGAGGACTCTTCAACAGACACAGAAGATATTCTCGCTATGACTGTCTCTCACAAAGAAAGCGGGCACTGGAGTGAAGGAGAATTCAGACTGTACACGATAGCGGATGGTTCCACTCACGCAATCGCGGTGCTCGATGCTGAAACCGTTGAAGAAGGCACTTCAACTGAACTGATTATCAACGCTGTCCTCGACAGCACTTCTGTGATCCTTGACGATGACGTCGAAGGAATCGTTCTGACAGTTCCAACTACATAACCAATAAACAATGCCAAAAAAAGAAAAGGGTGGGATTCTTCCCACCCTTTTTGGTTTGTTATTTGTTCTCCAGTTCTGTAAGCTTGCGCTTTGTATCGATCGAGTCGATCATGAGGTTGAGCTTGATCATAATCGTATCTATGGCGCCATTCCAGTGTGCCCAGTCTGGTCCCATCATCGCTGCACCCATACGCCAGCGTCGTCCATCATGATGCCATATCAGATAATGCATAACCTCAGCAACTTCGTCCAGAGGATACTCTCTACTCACCAATCCTTCGCTGTAAGCTTGCTGCAGCAAGCTATCGGTGTACTTCCATATCATGTTATAGTCGTTTACGATTTTGTCGAACTCTTCAAAGTAGGCTTCCGTCCAGCTTGAAACATGGCATTGATTGCATACCTGCATCATCTTTTTTCTGCCTTCCCGGGCTTTTTCCACATCTGGTATCCTCTCTAATACAACATCAACTTCTTCGGGACCCTTCCACTGAGGGACTGAGAGTTTCGGTTGTAACTCCCAGTAAAGACGTTCCCCTACATCGTGTGTTACGTTGACCGCATTGTTGAACCCACTCATGTGACAAACCGCACATGTGGGCGCAAGAACATCATCCGTACCAAACTCACGCGATGGAGCATCCCAGTTCCACTCTTCTCCAGAGGAGGCGTAGATATTACCATGTTTTGACTCTTCGTATATTTCCATCTGTGGGTGGTCGGGTCCCAGGTGACACTGTCCACATGTTTCTGGTTTTCTCGCCTGTGCTTTGCTGAACTCGTGTCTTGTGTGACAGGAACTGCACGATCCAAGGCTGCCATCGGGGTTTACTCTTCCCACACCGGTGTTTGGCCATCCTTCAAGCTTACCGTTTTCATCAACCACCACAAAACTTCCGTGACACTCCATACACCCGATCACAACGTTTCCATGGGCATAATCGGGATCATCCAGAAATCCGAGCTTTTTGAGAAGGCCACTATCTGGAAAGAGCGGACTCACTGTTCTGCGAGCCATTTCCATAGGATTCAAAGACCTGGCCGTTTCCTGTGACATAGGATCCAGTCCCATATCTTTAGCCTTTTTATAATACGGATAAAGCGGGCCGATAAAGGCAGTCCAGGCATGCTTACTACGTTGAAATTCAACGTACTCTTTTTCGTGACAGGTGGAACAATAAAGGGGAGAAACAACGGAGGTCACACGGACACCATAATGCTGGAAGCCTGACGGATCATCATCTTTAGCGCCGTGACAAACGTAACAACTGATGCCTTCTTCCGCATGCCTGCTTTTCTTCCACTGTTCAACAATGCCAGGCGTGATACTCTCATGGCAACTCAGACACTTAACCGTTTCAGCTGAGATGAGTAAATTTGACAAGACCAGGAGCACAAAAAACGGCATCAGAAGTCTCCTGTTCATGAACGACCCTCCCCTAAAAGTTTTCCCCGCTTGTATATTATAGGACAAAAACGAGGAATTACGGTCCAATTTGATTCTTCCTCAATTTTTCATGGACATTGTCGTAATGAAATGAAAACCTACATGTTCTTTTGATATTTGAGAATAAATCGATGTAATCACTTATAAATACCAAATATCGCCTATAATCATGTTTGAAATTTTTGAAATTCATAATTCTTTCTGAGAAAGATAAAATAGATTTTTTCATCCACATTCACCACGCCGGAGGCTGGTTTTGTTGAAGAAAACCGTTAATCCCAAATCCATGAAGAAAGAAAACAAAAGAGTTATTCTACGTTATCTTGTTGAAAACGGCCCATGCAGCAGGGGAGGGGTGGCCGAAAAGACGGGACTTGCCCACAGTGCTGTGTGGAGAATCACAGATGAATTACTGAAAGAAGGGTTGATCGAAGAGAAGGGGTTGATGAGCGGAAAACGAAGAAAGGCTACGGTGTATGGGCCCACCAGGTCTTTTGTCACTTCTGTAATCTACAATGTGGAAGTTATGGAAACACTCGTTGCGATTGGCTACCTTGACGGCTTCTGGAAGATCGTGGAAAAATTTCCAACACCTGAAAAGTTCGAAGACTTCAAAGCAGCTGTCGAATCTTCCTTTAAAACAGTTCAGTCTACCTATCCTCTCAATGTAGAAATCTCTAAGATTGTCTTTTCTGTACCGGGAATGGTAAACAGCAAAGAAAAGATCCTGATACATGCTCCGAATTTAAACTGGCGGATGATCGATTTTCAGAAAGCCTTTAAAGATCTGGAACTCGACGTCCTGGTGGAAAACGATGCGAACCTGTCGCTTTTTGCGGAACACTTCTTTTCGCATGATGTGAAAGAATCTGAAGTTTCATTCTTTCTCTATTTAGGTGAAGGAATAGGTGGTGCCGTATCAGTTGGAGGCAATATCGTCAGAGGTAAAGACTCCGCTGCTGGTGAGATAGGACACGTCATATTAAATCTCGAGGACCTAAAGGAAGTGGAATATTTTCTGTCAGTTTCAAGGCTTATTTCCAGAATAGAGGGCGATACAGAACTCGATGGAAACTCACTGGAAGAAAAGTACCATTTTCTCAAACGCATGTGGTTCACGGGAGACGGAAATGCAAAAAAAGCACTGGAACACTACCTGTACAACATGGCGATCGTCATGAGAAACGTGATTTACCTGCTTAACCCTGGAATAATAATTCTCGGCGGACTCATAAACGACCTATGGGAAACCTTCGGGCCCTACATAAAAAGGCACCTGGAAAGGATGGTCGAAAAAGAGATATTCACCGGAATAATAAGGGACACGATTTTTAAGGATGTTCCCCCCTCTCTTGTGGGAGGCAACATCCTCGTAATAGAGGATTTTTTGAGGAATCTCATCTAAAAATCCATTCTTTCTGAGGAGGTGTGTGGCATGAAACGGTTCTTTCTGGTTTTGCTGATGGCTTTGGTCCTATCCAGTCTGATGGCGCAGATTTCGCTCCCAAGAGAAGAAACAGTGTACATCGCAGGCGCTCTATGGGGGCCAGCAACTACCTGGAACCTGTACGCCCCGCAGTCGACCTGGGGTACCGATCAGTTCCTTTTCATTCCTGCTTTTCAGTACGACCTCGGCAAGGACGCGTGGATACCGTTTATCGCAGAAAGGTACGAATTCCTGGACGACGTAACTTTGAGAATCTACATCAGGCCCGAAGCAAAGTGGAGTGACGGTGTACCAATCACCGCGGAAGACTTCGTTTACGCACTCGAACTATCGAAAGAACTCGGTGTAGGCCCGGGAGTAGGTTGGGACAATTACATCGAGTATGTGAAAGCTATCGATACTAGAACAGTGGAGTTCAAAGCGAAGACGGAGCCACTGAACTACTTCCAGTTCCTCAGCTATTCTCTGGGAGCTCAGCCAATGCCCAAACACGTTCTCGAAAAGATCAGAGCACAGATGAACATAAAAGACTGGATAAACGACAAACCTGATGAGCAGGTGGTTTCGGGGCCGTACAAACTCTATCACTACGATCCAAACATGGTTGTGTATCAGAGAATCGACAACTGGTGGGGTAAAGGAATATTCGGTCTGCCAAGACCGAAGTATATCGCACACGTTATCTACAAGGACAACCCGAGCTCGAGTCTGGCCCTCGAAAGAGGAGATGTCGACTGGGCTGGTCTTTTCATCCCAAGCGTCTGGGAACTCTGGGAGAAGAAAAACCTGCCGGTAGGTACCTGGTATTCGAAGGCACCGTACTTCCTGCCTGATGGTGTGGGATTTGTGTACATCAACAACACCAAGCCTGGGTTGAACGATCCTGTGGTTAGAAAGGCGATCGCCTACGCTGTTCCATACGATGAGATGTTGAAGAAGGCTTACTTCGGCTATGGGAGCCAGGCGCATCCTTCCATGGTTATCGATCTCTTCGAACCAAACAAGCAGTACATCGACTACACACTGGCCATAGCGATGTGGGGAACAAAGGATGGAAGAATTCCGACCAGTTTGGAGATGGCCAACAAAATTCTCGACGAGGCGGGCTACAAAAAAGGCCGTGACGGCGTGAGAGTCGCTCCCGACGGCACAAAGCTTGGCCCTTACACCATCTCCGTGCCATACGGCTGGACCGACTGGATGATGATGTGTGAGATGATCGCAAAGAATCTCAAGGAGATTGGCATCGAGGTTCGAACAGAATTCCCGGACTTTTCGGTGTGGGCTGACAGAATGACGAAGGGAACGTTCGACCTGATAATCTCCTGGAGCGTTGGACCAAGCTTTGATCATCCCTTCAACATCTACAGATTTGTCCTGGACAAGAGGCTTTCAGCCCCCGTTGGCGAGGTAACATGGGCTGGAGACTGGGAAAGATACGAGAATGACGAGGTCCTGGAACTTCTTGACAAGGCCGTTTCCACCCTGGATCCTGAGGTCAGAAAGAACGCTTACTTCAAGATCCAGAGAATAATCTACAGAGACATGCCAAGTGTTCCTGCTTTCTACACAGCTCATTGGTACGAGTTCTCCGAAAAGTACTGGATCAACTGGCCAACGGAGAAGAACCCATTCTGGTTCAGGCCAGCTCCCTGGCATGTTGATACACTGCCAACTCTCTTTGGTATCTCCTCCAAAAACAATCCTCAGCCTGTTCCTTCCTGGCTCGAAACAACAGAGAGGGGAGGACTTGGAATACCAACTGCAAAGATATTTGAAGATATCCAGAAGGCAGCGAAATAACGCAAACTTCTGCCCGGCCCTGCTCAAGGGGCCGGGCTTTACTCTTACACACAGGGAGTGAAACATTAATGGCTTCCAGATCAGCGGTAAAGTACATTCTTAGACGATTGATCTTTCTTTTCATAACCTATGTTGTCGCAACCACGATCGTTTTCATCCTTCCAAGAGCCATTCCGGGCAATCCCCTTTCGCAGATACTTTCAAACCTCTCAAGAGTGGCCCAATCAAACCCCGAAGCCATACGTGCTGCCGAGAAGAATCTGATGGAAGAATTCGGTCTTGGGAAGCCCTGGTATCTGCAATACGTTGAATTCATAGGAAAGGCGCTGAAAGGAGATCTCGGGACATCCATTACCTATTATCCGAGGAAAGTGATGGATCTAATTGTTCCCGTTATCCCTTGGACGCTTGTTCTCATTCTTCCAGCCACTATCGTCGCGTGGATACTTGGAAACAGCCTGGGGGCTCTGGCCGCCTATAGAAGAAACACATGGATCGATAAAGGTGTTCTCACAGGTTCTCTCGTGGTGTCGCAGATCCCCTATTACTGGCTGGGTATGATATTCATTTTCTTTTTTGGCGTAAAACTCGGCTGGCTTCCAGTGCAGGGAGCTTATTCACAGGGAACGATACCGGATCTAAGCTGGGCTTTTTTCATGGATGCCCTCAAACATTACATCCTTCCATTTCTCTCCATAGTTGTGTCCGCAATGGGCGGATGGGCCATCGGCATGCGACTGATGGTCATATACGAGCTTGGAAGCGATTATGCGAACTTTTCGGAATACATTGGAATGAAAGACAAAAGGATCTTCAGATACGTCTTTCGGAATTCACTTCTACCTCAGGTAACCGGACTCGCGTTGAGCCTGGGCAGCGTCTTAGGTGGCGCTCTCATTACGGAGATAGTGTTCAACTATCCCGGCACAGGCTATCTGCTTTTCAAGGCACTCACGACCCTTGACTATCCCCTGATACAGGGAGTCTTCGTTATCCTGATAGCTTCCGTTTACCTTGCCAACTTCATCGTGGACTTTGTTTACGCTCTGATAGATCCGAGGATAAGGATTGGACAGGAGGAATGAATATGTTTCTGACAATGATAAAACCCCTCTTTAAGAACAAGAAGTTCATTATAGGTTTTTCCATATTCATCATCTTCCTGCTTATGGGTTTTCTTGGCCCGGTGTTTTACAGGGTTGATCCCACAGAAATGACGTGGGATTACGAACAACCTCCCTCACCCTCGCACCCGCTGGGAACGGACACCTATGGCAGAGACATATTGGCTCAACTCTTTCACGGCATTAGATCATCGCTTTACATAGGGTTTCTCGCCGCCATCATATCACTCGTCATAGGCACGTTTATCGGTACTCTATCCGCTGTGAAAAGAGGACTGGTCGACGATACCCTTATGGCGGTAACGAATATCGTTCTGACAACACCCTCTATCCTCATTGCTATTTTGATAGCGAGTTATCTCAAGGTCAGAAGTATTGAGATCGTGGCACTCATTCTGGGGCTTTTTCAGTGGCCATGGTTCGCCAGGGCGATAAGGGCTCAGCTCATGAGCGTGATGTCCAGAGAATATGTGAATCTTTCCATAATGGCTGGGTATTCAGATCTCAGATTGATCTTCGAAGACCTGATCCCAACGATCGCGACTTACGCCTTCATGTCCTTTGTTCTTTTCATCAACGGCGGAATCATGGGAGAAGCTGGTTTAAGTCTCATAGGTCTTGGCCCCACACGCGGGATTTCGCTTGGAATAATGCTCCAGTGGGCTGTACTTATGGAAGCTGTGAGAAGGGGAATGTGGTGGTGGTTCGTTCCTCCAGGACTTTCAATAGTAGCCATCACCGCTTCACTGCTTGTGATAAGCACAGCCATGGACGAGGTTTTCAACCCGCGTCTGAGGGAGGAATGATGAATGGAGAACGTGCTCTTGAAGGCAGAAAATCTGAGAGCTTACTATAAACTGGAAAAAGTCTCCGTGAAGGCGGTAGATGGACTTTCATTCGAGATCTATGAAGACGAGGTCGTTGGAGTCGTTGGCGAATCCGGATGTGGAAAAACCACGCTTTCGAACGTGATTTTCATGAACATGGTAAAACCCCTTACTTTAGTGGGTGGGAAGATCTTTTTGAAGGTCAATGGGAGCTTTGAGGAGATATCCGCTTTATCCCGCGATGAGGTGAAGGAAAAGTTCTGGGGAAAAGAGATGACGATCATCCCACAATCAGCCATGAACGCTCTAATGCCAACTATAAAGATGGAAAGGTATGTGCAGCATCTTGCAGAATCCCATGGGCTGGATGCTCGAGAACTTATAGATAAAACACTGCAGAGATTCAAAGAGGTGGGCCTGGAAACATCATGGCTGAAAAGATACCCATTCGAGCTCAGCGGTGGAATGAGGCAGAGGGCGGTAATAGCGGTCTCAACCATACTGAATCCGAGTCTTCTTGTAGCCGATGAGCCAACTTCTGCACTGGACGTGGTCAATCAAAAGGTTTTTTTGAAGGTTCTTATGAGTTTGAAGCGTCGGGGAATAGTCAAGTCGATAATCCTCATAACGCATGATATAGCCACCGTGAGACAGATTGCCGACAGGATGATCATCATGTACGCGGGAAAGATCGTAGAGCTTTCACCCATAGACGAACTGTTAGAGAAACCTCTTCATCCATACACTGAAGGGTTGCTCAATTCAGTGCTTACACCAGAACCGGAGGTCAAAAAGAGAGGGATAGTGACCATACCTGGTGCGCCCCCGAATCTGATAGACCCTCCATCCGGATGCCGTTTCCACCCACGCTGTCCACATATGATGGATGTTTGTAAAGAGAAAGAACCGCCTCTGGTGGAAATTGAACCTGGAAGGCGCGTCGCCTGTTTCCTGTACGCGGGGGAGAGAACATGAGTAGACTCGTGGTAAAAAATCTGACCAAAATATTCACACTGGGGTTTTTCTCGAAAAGATACGTTGAAGCTGTAAAAAACGTGTCCTTTGAGGTGAAGGAAAGGGAAATAGTATCCCTTGTTGGCGAGAGCGGATCGGGCAAAACCACCACCGCCAGAATGATCTTAAGGCTCCTTCGCCCCACCTCGGGCACGATCCACTTCGAAGGGACGGATATATGGAACGATCTGAATGACAAAGAATCTTTGAAAGACTTCAGGCGCAAGGTACACGCGGTCTTTCAGGATCCATTTGCCAGCTACAACCCTTTTTATCCAGTCGAAAGGACCCTGTGGCAGGCGATCAATCTCCTGGAAAACACTCCTTCGAATAAGAAAGAAGCAATAGAACTGATAAAAGAGTCTCTTTTCAGAGTTGGACTGGACCCCAAGGACATACTGGGCAAGTATCCTCATCAGATCTCAGGAGGGCAGAAGCAAAGGATAATGATCGCACGCTGCTGGATCCTTCGTCCCCTTCTGATAGTTGCAGATGAACCCACGTCGATGATAGACGCCTCATCGAGAGGGGGAATCATAAAGCTACTCGAAGAGCTGAGAGAAAAGGAAGGAACATCGATCATTTTCATAACCCACGATCTGGGACTCGCATACTACGTATCCGATACCATCTATGTGATGAAAAATGGAGAGATCGTGGAAAGAGGAGATCCAGACAGTGTAGTCCTTAACCCTTCTCACAGCTACACAAAACTTCTCGTCGGAAGTATTCCAAAGTTATACAGGAAGATGGAGGATATTTGATGTTCACTAAAAGCCTCGTTGTGCTTTTTGCGTGGGCATTTGTGCTCGAAATTCTTGTTCTGGTGTATTACCTTATTCGCGGAATGAGACCGGTCGAGTTCTACATGGACATCGGTCTGCTGGTTCTAACGATAGTCTTTCTTATTTTTCTGGTGTTAAAAGAGAAAAAAAGGAGGACTCGAGAATGAGTGTAAAGGAATGGCTTTCCAGAATGACTCTGGAGGACAAGGTAAGAATACTCGTTGGAGTGGGGCTCCCAGGACTGTTTGGTAATCCAGCTTCGAAGGTACCCGGTGCCGCTGGAGGAACGCATCCCGTTCCAGAGCTGGGTATACCCTCAGCTGTTCTTGCCGATGGGCCCGCGGGGCTCAGAATAAACCCCACACGCGAGGGAGATGCCGGCACGTATCACGCAACAGCCTTTCCGGTGGAGATCATGCTGGCGTCGACATGGAACACTGAGCTCATAAAAAAAGTTGGAGAGGCGATGGGAGAGGAAGTGAAAGAATACGGAGTTGATATTCTTCTTGCACCGGCGATGAATATACAGAGAAATCCCCTCTGCGGAAGAAACTTCGAATACTATTCCGAAGATCCTGTGCTTTCAGGGGAGATGGCTGCCGCCTTCGTGGAGGGAGTTCAATCATGCGGTGTAGGTGCCTGTATCAAACACTTTGTCGCCAACAATCAGGAAACGAACAGGATGGCCATCGACACTATCGTATCAGAACGGGCATTGAGAGAGATATACCTTAAGGGATTCGAGATAGCGGTGAAGAAAGCCAAACCTTGGACGGTGATGTCCGCTTACAACAAAGTCAACGGCAAACACTGTTCCCAGAACG
>DPRG01000102.1 GCA_003538775.1 Thermotogae bacterium | reverse complement strand
TCTTCCACAGCTTCTTCATACCATTCACCTCCCTCTTTTTAATTATTATCGCCTTCATAGCTTCATTCCTTAATTTTAGTCCTTTTCTAAAATCAAAGAATTTTTACTCGATCATGGGCGTTTTTATGCCATATTTTTTGGCTGTTGAAATGGCTATCTCGTAGCCCGCGTCCGCATGCCTAACCACACCAAGACCCGGGTCGTTGTTAAGAACTCTGGAAAGTTTTTGTTGAGCCATTCTCGTACCGTCTGCAACCACAACCATACCCGCATGTATCGAATAGCCTATCCCCACCCCGCCACCATGGTGGACTGACACCCATGTTGCACCACTTGCGGTGTTCAAAAGCGCATTGAGTATGGGCCAGTCAGCTATGGCATCCGACCCGTCTTTCATAGCTTCTGTCTCTCTATAAGGTGATGCCACAGAACCCGTATCATGATGATCCCTGCCTATTACGACAGGAGCTTTCAACTCTCCCCGTTTCACCATGTCATTTATCGCCAGTCCTAACTTTTCTCTTTCTCCGTACCTCAGCCAGCATATCCTTGCAGGCAAGCCCTGCCATTTCACCTTTTTTTGAGCCATTTCAATCCACGTACGCAGATGGTCATCGTACGGGAAAAGCTCCAGAACCTTCGCATCGGTTCTGTAAATGTCTTCAGGATCACCGGAGAGCGCCGCCCATCTGAAAGGCCCACTACCTTCACAAAACAGAGGTCTTATGTATTCAGGCACATATCCTGGAATCTCAAAAGCGCTGGACGCGCCGTGGTCATAAGCGAGTTTTCGAATATTGTTACCGTACTCGAAAACCTTAGCGCCCTGCCTCTTCATTTCTACAATCGCGTTCACATGCTCCACAACAGAGTCGTAAACCCTTCTGAGATACTCTTCGGGATCCTTCTGCCTTAATTCTTCAGCTTCCTCTAAAGTCAAGCCCTTGGGAATGTAACCGTTTAAGGGATCATGAGCTGCCGTCTGGTCTGTAACAACATCGGGAATTATTCCTCTTCTGACGAGCTCTGGATGAATCTCGGCGGCATTGGCTAAGAGTGCTATCGATAGAGCTTTACCCTCCTTTTTTGCTTCCTCCACCATTTTCAAAGCTTCGTCGAGGGAATCTGTCCAGGTGTCGAGATATCCCGTTTTCAACCGACGGTCGATCGCCCTCTTATCCACTTCCACTGCCAGGATCACGGCACCGTTCATGGTGGCAGCAAGGGGTTGAGCTCCTCCCATCTCCCCAAGACCAGCCGTTAGAACGAATTTGCCCTTCAAAGTTCCGTTGAAGTATTTCTTCGCAACCGCGTAAAAGGTCTCGTATGTCCCCTGAAGAATCCCTTGAGTACCGATGTATATCCAGCTCCCCGCGGTCATCTGACCGTACATTATCAGACCCCGTTCTTCGAGCTCTCTAAAATATTCCCAGTCCGCCCATTTGGGAACAAGAAGAGAGTTAGCTATAAGCACCCTTGGAGCCCATTCGTGTGTTTTGAAAACCGCGACGGGTTTCCCGCTCTGTATCAAAAGGGTTTCGTCTGCTTCCAGCTCTTTTAAAGTATCGACGATTTTATAAAAACACTCCCAGTTTCTCGCAGCTTTACCTCTACCACCATAAACTATGAGATTCGCTGGGTCTTTGGCAACCTCCGGATCGAGATTGTTCATTAGCATTCGCATGGCGGCCTCTGTTTGCCAGGTCTTACAACTTATGGATGCCCCCCTTGGAGCCCTTATCACCTTAGTCCCCTTTTCTCCTATTCGCATGATGTTTCTCCCTCCTTGCTGTTTATTATAAAACAAAATTCGAGATGGTTAAAAACATGAAATATTAACTTCCCAGCTCGATTTTTACTTTCTTCAACAATTCTGGAATATTGAGATTTTGCGGACACTTACTCAAACATTCTCCACATTCTGTGCAAAAAGAAGCGGATATCTTCTGACTTTCAAACCAGCGATAACCACCTCTTCCGCCTTCCCAATCCTCAAACATCACCGTTTCGTTGTACAGTTTGAAATTGCCCGGGATGTTAACTCCGCTGGGGCAGGGCATACAGTAACCGCATTCTGTGCAGTTTATCACAGCAAAGGATTCCAGGGTTTTCTTTGCCTCTCTTATCAGTTCGAGATCTTCTTCCGAAAGGTTCCACGGTGTCACCCTTCCCATAATTTCAATATTCTCTTTCACCTGCTCCATCGTACTCATTCCACTCAACACCACAGAAACTTCCGGTAGATTACCAAGCCATCTGAAGCTCCACTCAACGGCTGACCATCCCTTACCATTTTTGTTAAGAACCTTCATCACGCGTTCTGGAAGTCTCGCGAGTTTTCCGCCTTTAAGAGGCTCCATAATTACAACAGCCAACCCTCTGGAAGCAGCGTATTTTAACCCTCTTAATCCCGCCTGATAATCCACATCCATGTAATTCAGCTGTATCTGGCAGAAGTCCCATTTTTCATAACCATCGATTATCTCCTTGAAAACACTGTATTTATCGTGAAAAGAAAACCCTGCAAATCTTATCTTTCCCTTCTTTTTAGCTTCTTCAAAAAATTTAAAAAACTCGAGAGATTTTATTTTTTCCCAATTCTTTTTGTTCAACGCATGCATTAGATACATATCAACATGATCGGTTTCGAGCTTCTGAAGCTGCTCATCGAGAAATTTTTCAAAATCCTCGTGCTTTTCTACCAGCCATACAGGGGATTTTGTGGCAAGGAAAACTTTATTCCTGTAACCTTCTTTGAGCGCCTTTCCCACTAATTTTTCGCTGTTTCCCCTGTGATAAGGATATGCCGTGTCCACGTAGTTCACACCATGATCGATCGCATATCTTATCATCTCGATCGCTTTATCTTCATCGATAAGAGCTTCATCTCCTCCCAAAGTTGGGAGCCGCATCGCACCAAATCCCAGAAGAGATGTTTTTACTCCTGTTTTCCCAAAATCTCTGTACTGCATTATTTCACCTCCTGGTAATAATTCTATCATTCTAAGGTCAAAAAACGGTCTTTTAAAGTTGAAGAACGCCTACTTAAAACAGGAAGGAAGAAGAAATGGCACACTTCTATATCTCTATAACTCAAAGTTTCCTTTTTAACTCCTCCTGGTATACTTTTGAAAAGAAAAAAGAGAGAGGATGATTGCAAGATGAAAACAATTCTTTTTCTCAATCGGCTCACTGATTACTGGATGGAAAACATCCAGAAACTCAAAGAAGAATTTCCTCAGGTGAGTATAATCACCTATAAAGACGTGGAACATCCCAGAGAATTACTCTCTCAGGCCAACGGAGTGGTTGCTGGACATTTGAGCAAAGAAGACCTTGAAAAGGCGAAAAACCTTGAGATAATATTCGTTCCATTTGCCGGAGTGGACATGCTACCAATGAGAGAGATAAAAGAGAGGAACATCATGGTCTCAAACGCTCATGGTAACGCCAGATATGTGGCGGAAAGAGCTCTGACTCTTGTTCTTGCCCTTCTTGGAAGGGTTGTGGAATATCATAAAGACCTCGAAAAAGGCATCTGGCACGGATTCGCTGTGGGAAACGCTTTCGAAGACCGGTGGGTTACTCTTTTCAAAAGACGCTGCGCGATCCTTGGACTGGGAAGGATAGGTCGGGAGCTCGCCAGACTCCTCAAGGCTTTCGATTGTACGGTAATCGGATTCAAAAGATCTGAACCTTCACAACCTCTTCCTTATGTTGACAGAATAACGACCGATCTCGATCAAGCCATAGAAGCAACGGAAATCATCTTCGTTACTCTCCCACTGACCCCGGAAACATTGCATCTGATAGACGAAGAGATTCTTTCTAAGATGAAAAATAAATATCTTGTAAATGTTGGTAGAGGACGTGTTGTAAAAGAAAAAGCCCTTTATGAAGCCCTGAGAGACGGTGTTCTTGCCGGTGCAGCTATCGATGTGTGGTATCAGTATCCGGAAGATAAAGAACATAACGTTTTACCTTCGCGTTATCCCATCCACACCTTCAAAAATGTGGTGATCTCCCCTCACATATCAGGGATAGTGGAAGAAGCGATAAAAGCCAACGCGGAGGAAACCATGGAAAATATAAAATCCTGGCTTAAAACCGGGAAGCCTGTAAACCAGGTGGATCCAGAAATGAACTACTGAAGAACTCATCGAAAATACGATACAGCCTTTCAAAATCTTCCAGCTTCATTGCGAGCTTTCTGAATTCCTTCGCGTCTCTCATGCCTCTGGTATAGGGCGCGATGAATTTACGGAATTCCAGGACGGCTTTTCTCTCACCTTTCTCCTCTGCCAGAAGTCTGAGGTGCTTCAACACAGTCGCCCGACGTTCATCAAAAAAGGGATTATAACGCTCTCTATTTTCAAGCCATAATCTTGTCGCTTTGAAAATCCAGGGTTTTCCCACCGCGCCCCTGGCGAAAAGCACTCCATTGGCTCCTTTATTCAAAAGTTCCTCAACATCCTCCGGAGTGTAGATGTCTCCGCTTGCAAAAACAGGAATCTCGAAAGTCCTTCTGATTCTCTCAAAAACATCTCTTTTTGCCCCACCCGAATACATCTGTGTGGCCGTCCTTCCATGGACCTCCACGAGGTCAACACCTTCTTCAACAAGAAGGGCAACGATTCGTTCCGTTTCGTCTTTCTCCCAACCTATTCTGATCTTCACGCTCAGAGCCTTCTTTATACGTTTCCTCATTTCTCTCACAATCATTCTCAGTCTTCGAAGATCCTTTAAAAGTGCCGCCCCTGCTCCCTTTTTCACCACCTTCTTAACAGGACAGCCCGCATTGAGATTGATCCAGACAGCTCTCCTTTCCACTAATTCCGCGGCCTCCGCCAGTTCACTCGGATCCGCACCAAACAACTGGATGACACACGCATCCTCAGGCAACTTCGCGGTTCCCATAAGAACGGCCCGAGCTGCTATCATCTCGGAATACGTCATCTCGGCTCCCCACTGGCGGCAGATTTCTCTAAAGGCCGCATCGCTGTAGCCGGCCATAGGCGCAAGCGAAAGTTCAGGAAGCTTCATGTACCCTTCCTCCAATACGCCTTGCCAGGTATATGAACGGCGTGTCACCCAAAGCCACGAAAAGCTTCAAAATGTAGGTGGTCAGCAGGATATCCCACCACACCCGGAGCTCAAACACGCCAAAAAAGGCTATCAGACAAAAGACAACGGAGTCGATCAACTGACTAACCGCGGTAGAAAGATTGTTTCTCAACCAGAGATACTTACCTTTCGTCTTCTCCTTCCAGAAGTGAAAGGCCCATACATCGTGGAGCTGAGAAAGCAGATAAGCAGTTAGACTTGCCAGGGCTATTCGGGGCATAGGAAGGAAGATCGCTTCGAGATGAGGCTGAACAAAATCCGAAGGAGCTGGTTTGAACTGCAGTGCATACAACATGTAGAAGGTCATTATCAGCAAAGCAAAAAAGCCAACCATAACACCTTTTCGAGCTTCCCTTTTACCATAGATCTCACCAAGGATGTCAGTAGCAAGAAAAACACTCCCATAAAGCACGTTCCCGAGGGTCGCTGTGAGTCCAAAGAGCTCAACGGTCTTGAGCACCTGAATATTGCAGAGTATAACGCTGTAAGTTATCGCCACGTACAATCCTATCTTTCCAAATAGCCTGAAGAGAAGAAGCATCACAGAAAGATCTATTACCAGAAAGCCAAGCCACAAAAGCTCGTTCATCTGCAATCCTCCAGAATAAACGTTAATCCTTCACAAGCCTTGGAAACATTACCGTTGCAAGACTCGAGGTGACAACAGCGAACCCCAGCAACACCACTATGTCCATCCATATTTCCGAAAGTCCCGCTCCGAGTATCATAACATTTCTCAAAGCATCCGCTGCATATGTTAGAGGAAGTACCTTAGATACATAGTGCGCGAACTTAGGCATCTGTTCCACAGGGAAAAAGACACCCGAGAAAAACATCATGGGGAAGTTTATCATGCTTATCATGAGCTGGGCTGTCTCCTGACTCTTCATACCGGCGGTCACTATCACACCTATTCCTATGAAACTGAACGTTCCGAGAATTAGCAACAGGATAACATTCCAGATAGAACCTACCATCTGAACATTGAAGAACAGAATCGATACCCCCAGAATCAACAGAGCCTGAATGAGTCCACGAGCAACCTGTGAGAGCACTTTCCCAACCACTATCGATCCTCTGGATATAGGAGCAACCATTATGCCATCAAGGGTTCCCAATTCCCTTTCTCTGGTTATTGCCGCGGCCAGTCCTGTTGAAACACTCAGTATAGCTATCATGGCCATTAATCCAGGGGCGGTGAAATCGTAATAGTTGAATTCGCCACCGTCAACACCTGAAAGCTCCACATCCATGCGCCTTCCAGTCGAAAGTGACGGAGACTGCATCATGTTTGGAATCATCTGAGTCATGAGCACCGCCATTTGTGGATTTTTCGGATTGGGTATCACCTTCAACTTCGCCTCACCTGTTAGAAAGCCCTTCGTGAAACCCTGAGGCACAAGAACCCCAACCATAACGTCGCCACGCATAAGACCACGTGCCAGATCCTCAAGACTTTTGTAGAAAATCACATTTTCGCTCTTTGCCATCAATGAAAAAGCAGGATCTTGACTGACAACTCCTATCTTTCCTTCCATCTGTTGAGATGTCTGATTTGGAAATACATAACTCAGCATGAGCATCATGACAATCGGAAACAGTAAAAACGCCACCATCATACCCGGCGATCTCAAAAGAAATAGAAGATCCTTCCAGGCTATGTGAAGTGTATGTTTCACATCATTCACCTCCCGCAATTTTCACAAAGATGTCTTCCAGAGACGGCTCTTCAGATTTTATGTATCTGACTTTTACAGGAAGCTTCCCAAGCTCTTCCACAAATCTCGAGAGGTCCGTGGTCTCAACCTTATAGTAATTTCCAACATTCTCCAGCACCCTACAACAATCGAGATTTATTTCAACAGGTCTTTCAAGCTCGAACTCCACCACTTCGCGTTCTGTGAAGAGGCGTTTCAGATTCCTTGGCGTATCGAGCGCTACGATTTTCCCTTTGTTGATTATGGCGACTCGATCACACAACGTTTCCGCCTCATGGAGAAGATGTGTTGTGTACACTATCGTCATCCCTTCTTCGTTCAGACGTTTTACAAAGTCTCTAATCTTACGTGTGGTAATTGGATCGAGACCTATGGTCGGCTCGTCAAGAAATAGTATCTCCGGCCTGGGCAGAAGAGCTCTGGCGATATTCACTTTTTGCTTCATTCCCGTACTCAATTTACTTGCCTGGGTGTTCCTTCTTTCCCACAGGTCGAGCATCGTGAGAAGCTCTTCAGCCCTCTCCATCATTGTCTTTTTCTCCATGTTGTAAAGTCTTCCGAAAAAGAGAAGATTCTCCAGCACGGTCAGGCGGTCGTAAAGTATCAACTTGTCAGACACAAGTCCTATCTTGCTTCTCACCTGTTTACCGTCCTTCACCACATCGTACCCCGCAACCACCGCTTTTCCCGACGTTGGCCTCGTTAGAGTCGTCAGGATACGTATGGTGGTGGACTTTCCGGCACCATTCGGTCCGAGGAAGCCGAAAAATTCTCCTTCCTCCACATCGAAAGTGACTCCGTCCACCGCCTTTACTTCTCTGTAGTACTTTTTAAGATCTCGAACTTCAATCGCCTTCATCCTTCCACCTCTCAATCTCCCGATAAAGCTCATCTATGATCCTGTAAACCTTCTCCCTGTAAGGTTTGTTCCAGTCTATCCGAGAGAACTTTGAAAAGCTTTTCCTGAGTATTTCCATCAACCTTCGATCCGGACATATTTTGTTTTCTTGAACAGGTGAAAAACCAAGGCGACGATACAGCTCCATCAATTCTGCCCTGGTCCTTTCAAGCTCTTCAAGATATCTAATTCCTTCCTCTGTCAACCTATAAACTTTCTTTCGACCTTCATCAATGTGAACAACCATACCAGCTTTCTCGAGCTCATGAAGATGAGGATAAACAGATCCCGGCGAACTTGAGAATCCCTTTTCTCGCGCAAATTTGATGAAGTCATATCCTGTTCCCAAACCCTTTTCTTTCAAATACTGAAGAATCATTAACTTCAGAACCGCTGGTTTCAAGCTTCCATCTCCTGTTATCGATTTTCGATATATCGGCATCCGATATAATAAACCGCGAAAGTTTCCAGATGTTGAATCTGCCATTACATTCATCAAAAGTTACTTAAGATACACGCCTGAGGATAACTTGGAAATGCCATTGTCAATATTTCGTTTTAAGGAGTGCACGTTTGCTGTGGCATGATCAATCTATGGTCCTGATTCATTATTTTTCCTAAAATCCTTTCTCTATCCTTTCCAACGTAGATTTTTCGCTGCCTTGCAGAGCGTCAAGCAAACGCTTAACGTTCCTTTGAATTTTCCTTTCATTACACATCTCGGTTTCAAAATTTTGCGAAGCGCCAAAACAACTCACACAGACGATCGCCAAGCCTCAGGTTTTTCTGCCTTCCTCCCCCACAAAACGCACGTGATCATAAGGCTTTCACGAACGTTGGGTGTTTTTTTGCCTCCTCTTTTTCTCGTTGCACATCTTGGTTTCTAAGTCTTGCGAAGCGCCGAGCGAGTGCTTACGCAAACAATTACCGAGCCACACGGATGTGACGAAATGTTGCCTTTCTACCTTTTCCAGTTCCAGCATAGAGCTTTTACAGTCTTGCGTAGCGCCGAACAAGCACTCATACAAACGATCGCCGAGCCCAG
>DPRG01000103.1:1996-5906 GCA_003538775.1 Thermotogae bacterium | reverse complement strand
GGCCTGTTTCTTCGCTGTTGATGTTGCGTGGATGGAAAACAAGATGATGGCTGTTGATGTGTTTATCAAGCGTCTTCCATTGAAAGCGAAAAGAGTTTTTTATGGTATCAATATGTTTGTAATTCTTGGCTTTCTCGTTTATTTGATAATCTGGGGATTCTATCTTTCTTACACAACGAGGTTTCGAACATTTGTTGGTATTCCCAATTTCAGTTATACCTGGGTGACGCTCAGTGTCCCCGTGGGAGCGCTTTTAATGTTTAGAACCACCCTCATAAAGTTGAAAAGGTTCTTCATCAATCCGTTGGAGCCTCTATCCGATGAAGGGGGCAATTGAAGATGTTGTTGGTGCTAATCGCGTTTGTATACTTCCTGTTTACCGGAATGCCCGTCGCCTTTGCCATAGGTATATCGGGGTTCTTGTGGTTCTTGCAGCATCTTTCGCTTCCCATAACCATTCCCATCCAGCGGGCTTTATCTCAAACTCAGAACTTCGCGCTTCTTGCGATTCCAATGTTCATATTTGCGGGGAATATAATGAACCACGCTGGTGTTACAAGAAGGTTGATGAACCTTGCCTCCACCTTAACTGGCCACATGAGAGGTGGGCTGGGACAGGTTTCAGCTGTTTTATCGACTCTAATGGGCGGTGTTTCGGGATCGAGTATAGCGGATGCGGCAATGGAAACCCGAATGCTTGGTCCCGAGATGTTGAAGAGAGGTTATCATAAGGGATTCGCAGTGGCGGTGAACGTGTGGACCTCTCTGATCACGCCGATCATACCTCCGGGCATCGCATTCATAATATACGGTACCATCGGGCAGGTATCTATAGGCAGGCTTTTCGCTGCCGGTATAGTGCCTGGATTGATGTTGATGATCGCTTATATGATATCCATTTCCATATCTGCAAGACGTCTTGGCCTGGAACCCGAGAGAGACCGTAGGGCATCTGCAAAGGAGATTTCCGTAGCTTTATCTAAAAGTATATGGTCTGTGATTTTCCCGATTCTTCTGATACTTGGTTTGAGGACGGGAATATTCACCCCGTCTGAAGTGGGTTCCTTCGCTGTGATTTATGGACTGCTGGTTGGATTCATAGCTCATAGAGAGCTGAAGTTGAAGACACTTTTGGGAGAGACCATGGACAACACGGTGAGCGATATAGGTAGTGTTATGTACATCATAGTTATGTCAGCTATATTCGGTTATGGAATGGTATGGGAGAGACTTCCAGAAACGCTTGCGAGTTTCCTGCTGGGTATTACTACCAACCCGTATGCTTTGATGATCGTGATCATGTTTTTCCTTGTTCTGGCGGGGATGTTTATAGATGCGACCGCTCTCATACTGATGCTTACAGCGATACTGCTTCCCGTGGCAAGACAGATTGGGCTCGACCCGGTGCACTTTGGTCTGATTTTTATATTGTCAGCTGCTATGGGTAACCAGACGCCTCCTGTCGGAGCTTCCATGTATGCGGGATGTTCGGTTTTGGGGGCCTCTGTAGAAGAATACATGAGAGCGTCGTGGCCGTTTTTGATAGCGACAATCGCTGTTATAACTGTTCTGATATTTTTCCCGGAACTCGTGCTCTTCTTACCTGACGTTATCTTCGGATAAGGGAGGTAGAGATATATGAATTTCAGAGATAAGGTGGTACTGATAACTGGTGCTGGTTCTGGAATAGGAAGAAAAGCCGCGTTGATGTTCGCGGAACGAGGAGCCAAGGTCGCCGTAAACGATATAGACGAAGCTCGGGGTAAAGAAACGGTCGAAAAGATAAAAGAAAATGGTGGAGAGGCAGTCTTTGTTCATGGTGATGTTTCAAAAACTGAGGTGGCGAAGAAAATCGTTTCTGAGACGGTTGAAATATATGGGAAGCTTGACATTCTGGTTAACAACGCGGGTATCGTTCCCTATGGAACAATAGAAGATACCGATGATGAAGAATTTGAAAGAACCATTGCAATAAACCTTAAGGGTCCCTTCATGCTTTCTAAGTTCGCAGTGATGGAGATGAAAAAGCGCGGTGGGGGAGTGATCGTGAACGTCGCTTCGGAAGCAGGACTTGTTGGGATACCAAAAAGATGTATTTACAGCGTTTCAAAGGCGGCACTCATAGGCCTCACTCGTTCTTTGGCGGTGGATTATGTTGAATACGGCATACGCGTTAACGCCGTTTGTCCTGGCACGACACAGTCTCAGGGGTTGATGGCGAGGGTGAACGCCTCGCCTGATCCTGAAGCGTTGCTAAGGAAGATGAAATCCCGCATTCCAATGGGTAGACTGGGTAAGGAAGAAGAGATAGCCTTCGCCATTCTCTTTGCTGCGTGTGATGAAGCAGCTTTTATGACTGGTAGTATTATAAACATCGATGGAGGTTCCACTGCGGTTTGAATGAAGAGGTGATTTTCTTTGAGCATACTCGATGTGATAAGAAGGAAGTATGATCAGTTTACCAACGCTGAGCGCCAGATAGCAGACATCGTTCTGAAGGATCCCAAAAGTATTGTAGAGTGTACTATAACCGACCTTAGCCGTCGTGCTGGCGTGAAAAGTGAAGCGTCAGTGGTTAAGTTTTACAGGAAATTGAATCTCGATAGTTTCCAGCAGTTCAAGGTGCTTCTGGCTCAGGATCTTGCAAAGGCGCCCCTCGAGATTGTCTATGAAGATATCGAGGAAACCGACAGCCCGGACGTTATAACGCAGAAGATATTCAACGCTACAGTGCGAGCGCTTCTGGATACATTGGACACCATCGATCCCGAGGCTATCGATAAAGCAGCTGAGCTGTTCAAAAATGCTTCGAGAATCCTTTTCTTTGGTTTCGCCGCCTCTGCAGCAGTTGCTTTTGATGCTTTTCACAAATTCACAAGAATAGGCAAAAATTGTCTCTTTTCCAATGATGAACACATCATGGCTACTATAATGGCCACGGCTTCGAAGGATGATCTTCTCGTTGCCATATCGCATACAGGTGAAACGAGGTCGATCGTCCGGTTCGCTGAAAAGGCCCTTGAGAATGGGATGCCGGTGGTGGCGATAACCGGCAACGAGAAGTCCAGCCTTGCGAAGGTTTCTACTGTTGTGCTTTCAACAAACACTCGTGAGACACGTATAAGAACAGACGCAATGACTTCGCGGATAGTACAGCTGGTAATTCTGGATACCATCTACTCAATGCTGGCCATGAAGGACCGCAGTACTATAGAGAGTTTAAAGAAGGCGCGTCTGGCTGTTTCGGAGTTCAAATACTGATTTTTAAGCAGGAGGGAGCCGGGTGAGAAAAGTTCTCGTCGTATCGAGAAGTTTCGGCAAGTACTCAAGAGAACCTGAAGAACTTCTTCAGAAGAACGGTTTCGAAATATTAAGGGCAGATTCTCTGGAAGAAGTTGAATTGAGCGACGTGAACGCTTTGATTCTTGGGACGGCTAAACTGAAAGGGGAGAAGTTGAGGAGTTCCGGTGTAAAGATAATCGCGAGAAATGGCGTTGGTGTTGATAATGTGGATCTCAATGTAGCTACAGAACTTGGGATACCTGTTACAATCACACCCGGGGCGAACACGGTCGCGGTGGCGGAGTTCACCATTGCGCTGATCTTCACACTGGCGCGTCGGATCGTGGAGGCACACAATGTGCTGTGGAAAGAAAAACGCTTTGTTCCCCCTGCTGGCGTAGAATTATCAGGGAAAACTCTTGGAATAATAGGATTTGGAGCGATTGGGAAGGAAGTAGCCAGAAGGGCTCTATGCCTTGGCATGACCGTGATCGCTCACGATCCATATGTTGATGAGGTGGAATTTGCAAAGTTATCGGTCGAAAAGGTTGATCTGGATACCCTCCTAAGGGATAGTGATTTTGTTAGTCTTCATGTTCCTCTGAACGAATCCACGAAAAATCTCATA
>DPRG01000103.1:0-1816 GCA_003538775.1 Thermotogae bacterium | reverse complement strand
AGGGGAGGCGTCATAAACGAAAGAGCTCTTGTTGAAGCCTTAAAATCGAAAAAAATAGCGGGTGCCGCGCTCGATACTTTTGCCATAGAACCCCTGCCTGGGGATTCAGAACTTTACAACTGTCCAAATCTAATTCTCACTCCTCACGCTGGTGCGCACACGCTGGAAGCGATAAACAGAATGAACATGATGGCGGCTAAATCGATCGTCGATTTTTTCAATGGGGTTATTCCGAAACATGTAGCCAACAAAGAAGTTTTGGGAATTCTAAAAAAGCGCTTTTCTGAACGTAATTGAGGAAAGTGGAGGGTTAAGATGGAACTCTATCTTGGAATTGATATCGGTACCACCGCTGTAAAAGCCTCCCTTTATGATCTTTCCACAAAGCAGGTTTTTGTAGATCTTGAGAGAAAGTACGGTGTTTTCCCCGTTGGAAAAGGTGGCTTTGAGCAGAATCCAGAAGACATAAAAAGCGCGGTTTTTGATGTGTTGAAAGAAGTTGCTGAAAGAGGTTATAAGATAAAGGCGATCGTTTTGGATTCGGCCCTTCATACCCTGCTCCTGCTTGGAGAAAACGCCGTCCCGATAACGAATATCATTCCGTGGCTTGATGAACGCTCTGTGGAACAGGTGAAAAGCATATCCAGATATCTATCTATAGAGGAGCTTCATAGAAGAACAGGATGTACCAGTGACAATGTCTATCCGTTCTACAAGCTGCTTTGGCTTCGCGATAACAGGCCCGAGGTTTTGCTGAAGGCTAAATGGATTGTCTCCGTGAAAGATTACATTTTCTATCATCTCACAGGAGAGCTTGTGAGCGACATAAGCGTCGCCTCGGGAAGCGGTTACCTTGATATTCATAAAAAGGAATGGTGTTATGATATCCTTTTTGAGCTTGCTAACGTGAAAAAGGAGAAACTTCCTCCACTTGTTACCCCGGATTTTTATCGTGGACTCGAGAAAGAAGCCGCGCATAGTACGGAACTCGTTGAAGGTACACCGGTGGTTATAGGTATGTCGGATGCAGCCGCTTCAAGCATCGGTTCGGGCTCAGGTGTAGACGATTCTTTGACTGTTTCCGTAGGTAGCAGTGCTGCGATTCGTACCATCATATCCTCTCCTGTTACCGAGTTCCCTGTGCCGGGGATATGGTGTTATGTGCTTGATGAGAGTTTATATATATCTGGCGCCGCAACGAAGAATGGAGGATATGTCTTTGACTGGTATCTAAATTTGTTCTCCAGATATGATTATGTTGAAACCCTTGACCTCGCTGGTTCATCACTGGACGAATGGAATCCAAACAGCTGCGCTCTCTTTTATCCGTTCATATTCGGCGAGAGGTTCCCTGAATACAACCCTATACCCAACGCTCGATTCGAGTACCTCAACAGTCAGACGGATGAAAGAGAAATATCCAGAATCGTTCTTGAAGGGATAGCGTTCAATCTCAAGCGGGCTTTTGACGTGGTTAGAAAGATACCTCCTTCGCTCGAGCGCGTACTCGCCACAGGAGGATTGACTCGATCGCGGATCTGGATGAAAATACTTTCGAACGTTTTTGGTGAAGCTCTGGTGCTCAGATCCAGGGAGCAAGGAGCGAGCCTCGGAACAGTGATTCACTACCTCAGCGAAGGGGATAGTTCGAAATGGTCCAAGTTGCTTCCGGAAACCGGTGAAGAGACCTATCTTCCTGATCCAAATATGAAAAAGAAGTACGAGGTTCTTTATCAAAGATGGTTGGAGGAACTTAAGGGGAATTGAGTTTCAAAAGTTTTTTGTTTGGTTAGAAGCAAGTAATTACAAACGATTG
>DPRG01000070.1:868-3500 GCA_003538775.1 Thermotogae bacterium | reverse complement strand
TGGGCTGACATGGTGCGTTATGCTCGAACCGGCGGTGAGGCAATGGCCATAGCCGTACGCATAGCTCGAGCGGCAACAGGCAGGGATAAGGTTGCCTTCTGCGGATACCACGGATGGCATGACTGGTACCTCGCGGCGAATCTTTCCGATGATAGAAACCTCGATGGACATCTTTTACCCGGTCTCAAACCCAAAGGAGTGCCTCGAGCTTTGTTGAACACGGCTTTTCCATTTCGATACAACCATCCCGAAGAGCTGGATGAACTTGTGGAAAGACACGGGAACGAACTCGCGGCGATAGTGATGGAACCAGTACGCCACCACCAACCAAAGGAAGGGTTTTTGGAGCATGTGAAGGACGTTGCCAAAAAAGCCGGCGCGGTCCTGATCTTCGATGAGATCACTTCCGGATGGAGAATGAACGTGGGAGGAATACATCTTATTTACGGTGTCGAGCCAGATATCGCTGTTTTTGCGAAGGCTATAAGCAACGGCTTTCCTATGGCTGTGATTATTGGAAAAAGAGAAGTCATGGACGCTGCTCAGGAAAGCTTCATAAGCAGCACGTATTGGACCGAACGAATCGGTCCCGTAGCTGCGATCGCAACGATAAAGAAAATGAAACGAGAAAACGTTCCGGAACATTTGATAGAGATCGGAAATCTCGTTCAGCAGGGTTGGAAAGAGCTGGCAAAAACTCACGACTTGCCTTTAAAAGTGGAAGGTATTCCCCCGCTAAGTGTGTTTCAGTTCGACCACCCATTAAAGCTGGAACTTCAGACTCTTTTCACCCAGCTGATGCTCGAGAGGGGATTTCTCGCGTCAAAGGGCTTCTACGCAACCTTCGCCCACCAGCGAGAACATGTTCAGCTTTATCTCGAAGCTGTGGACGAAGTCTTTAAAAAGCTCCGCGGAGCTTTGGAAAGTAATTCCATACACGCGCTTTTGAAAGGACCTGTAGTTCAAACGGGCTTCAAAAGGCTTAATTAATAGCGTTAGTGGAAAAAATCTTATGCGTGATAATCAGGTTTTTCCACAAAGTAGGTGAAGTCGAGTTCACGGTTAAAATAACCGAAATCTGGATTTTTCAGAACGTAGTAAGTGTACACGCCGTCTTTCAGGAAAATCAGCTGTCTGTTCTGTTTGGCGAAAACGTCGAGAGCTTCGTCGATCCAGGAGATGTCCTTTGCAAAGGAAAAACGGCGTTTTTCTACCTTTTCTCCAGCAAGTTCTTCGATCGTGCTGGACAGTTTGTCGATAACGTCGGAGTCCTTTATCAATCCCAGAGGTAGCTTTCCCACAGGCGTGTCCACGTCTGATTCTAAGGATGCTATCATTCCTTCAAGAGCTTCCAGATTTTTCTGGTATTCCCTCCTGTGAGAAGCAAAACTGCCGTATTTTTTGACCAGCGCGAAAGCCTCAGCGAGATGTCCGAGTTCTATGAACACCTTCATCGCGTTTATCACGAGGACGTCGCTCATATTCTTCTGCAAAAGATCAAGGTACAAAGCCGCAGCCTTTTCGAATCTACCCGTTCTCAGGTAGGAGTCAACGAGTACGAACTTTTCAGCGTTTGTAAGATCGTCGAACTGTTCAAGAAAGCTCACCACGTATTCATGATCTCCCGCGTCATGAGCGTAAGCGGCGAGAGGATATCGCAAGAACGGATCGGTGTTTTTGTACACCTCCCAGTTCAGCTTGATAGCACCGTAAATATCTTTCAAAGCACGTTCTTTTAACATTCGTACTTCTTCGTCTTCTTCGTGTGGTATCAGTGCTTTGAGAACTTTCACCATATGATCGTAGTTCAACGGATTCAAGGCGTTTAGGAACGATTTCATGGTGTATTTCAATTCCTCCAAACTCAGATCGCTTCTGAGAACGCCTCTGTCGTCGAAGGAGTTGTCCTGTATCACCTCAAAAAGCAGAAAATCATAAAGCTCTGAAAACGGCGCATTCATATCTGGAAGCTTTTCTCCTTTTAAAAGCCTCTCCGCGCGCTTCAATATCTCCTCTATCAACTCAGCTATGTACAGAAATGATTCAACGTTTTCCCTTATCCAGTTCAAATCTCTCTCTTTTCGAGAAAGCAATCGCACCAAAAACGGTGTGGCGGCGATTTCAATCACGGTGTGGAGCATGGTGAGTTTGCCAAAAAGAAGGTTCACGGCCAGCTGCTTCTGTAGTTCTTCAACGTTTTCATCCGACTTCAAAAGAGAACGAAGCAGTTCCATCTGGGTTTTGAGGATACTTCTTTCTTCTTCGAGGTATTTTAAAAGGTGGTCCCTGTCCGTACGAACAACTCTAAGCATATCTGCTAAAGATGGTTTCGCTACAGATTCAAAGGCAAATTTTTTGAAGATCTCAACCGAGCTATCGATAGTTCCTGGTATTTTTGCTCCATCGCTGAAGTTGTAAAAACGCGTGCTTCTGTGCTGGGCTATGTATCTTTCGAAGTTAAGTATAAACCTTTTGAATAGAGTCGACACCAGTACCGGCTCTCCTCTATTTCCTTCAACCTCTTCCAGTTCCTTTTTGTTGAGTCGGACGAATCTCGTGTCCACGCCACCAGCGTGGGTTTTATCTTTCTTGTAGGCGAGGTCCTGGCCGAACAACAGAACATTTTTCGGTT
>DPRG01000070.1:0-541 GCA_003538775.1 Thermotogae bacterium | reverse complement strand
GACGTGCGGTAGACCTGAAGTACCCTTTCCTGTGAACAGACGAAATCCGGTTTTATGCCTTCCTGTAACAGTTTTTCCCACACGACATCAACAGCGATCACGGGATATTTCTGCGATAAAACTTTCAACTCGCTCATATGATCGTCGAGCGAGGGTCCAGCGGCTACAGATATGATAGTTTCCAACTTCGGAAAGTCTTTGAGCGTAAGACTTTCCGGATATCTGGCGAGATTGTAAAGGGCGTTTCTCAACCCGTACAACTCGTCCTGAACACTGTTACCTTTACTGATAGCCGCTTCCACCGCAAATCGCTTGATCGTTTCCGCCGCCTTTTTGCTTTCTTCTGGGAAAAACGTTTCATAGATGGGATTTACAATCACTTCACTGCTGTGGAGAAGCACCCCCAGTTTCATAAGGTGCATGAACAGCTCCTGCGAATGTTTCGGATCGTCGATGTCTGAAAAGTATCGCACCAAACCATGGGATTGTTTCTCGAGTTTTCTGTAATTTTCGCGCACCACCCGTCTGTTAGCTATCTGTG
>DPRG01000099.1 GCA_003538775.1 Thermotogae bacterium | reverse complement strand
TAATTCTTCAAAACTCTATTTTCAAATTCGATTTCTTTGTACTGTTGTTTGAGAACATCCCCTATGGAGATGATCCCAACAAGTCTACCGTTTTCGAGTATCGGCAGATGGCGAATGCGATGCTGGGTCATCACGTTGATGGCGTACTGAATATCGTCATCCGGGGCTCCGTAAATCACTCCGCTCGTCATGACTTCTTTTACCTTCGTTATGGCGGGATCTTTGCTGCATCCAGCGCAAACGCGCCGCAGAAGATCACGTTCGGTGAAGATTCCCACCGGACGATCTCCTTTCATGACCACGACAGAACCGATGTTTTTTTCAACCATAAGGTTGATAGCGTCAGCGACCGTGGCTTCGGGATCTACCGAATAAACCTCTGACCCTTTTTCTTTCAGAATATCCCTTAGCTTCATCCCAATCCCTCCTGATATAAAGTGTTTACCATAATATTACCACAGAAGTATGAATTCGTTGCGAGAAATCGGTATTATGGATAAGCCCATCTTATAAAGCTTTTTCTTTCAACCTGTAACATCTTTAGGATCGTTGAACAAGCTTTTTCTTTGAATTCTTCGACGTTTGAAGCTGTCAAGAGTTTCTTTTTACCGCTGGATCAGCCGAAGAGAGCTTAACAGAGTCTTAACGTCTAAAATAAACAGGGTGATTTCTTTCGTGGAGAGAATACTGGGCATCGATCCAGGATATGGACGCCTTGGATATGCTGTGGTTGAAAGAGAGAAAAACAATATGAAGGCGCTTTCTTTTGGCGTTGTGGATACTTCGAAGAAAGATCCTCTTCACTTCCGTTTGAAGGTCATCTACGAGCGTCTCAAAGAGATAGCCGAAGAATTCTCCCCAGCGGTCATGGCGGTTGAAAGGCTTTACTTTTTTCGCAACGTCACAACAGCCATTGAGGTAGGAGAGTCGAGGGGGATAGCCCTTCTGGTAGCCGCGGAGTTCGGGATGAATGTATACGAATACACTCCTCATCAGGTGAAGCTCGCTGTGGTCGGGCAGGGGCGCGCCACAAAAGTGCAGGTTCAGGAGATGGTTAGAGTGTTGTATCGCCTTAGGGAAAGGCCCAAACCCGACGATGCGGCGGACGCTCTCGCTGTGGCATGGTGTCATGGGATGAGCTCTCGCTTTTCGGAGGTGCTCAAAAAATGAGACTGGTCTTCCACGAATCGCTCAGCCTTTCAGAGCTGCTGGATGCGTTGCTTCCAGAGGTGAGAGATAACTTCCTGACTCCCGATTCCTCAGAGCAGGCCAAGCTTACCTCTATTGAGTACAATCCAGGAACTGGTAAGGTGAAGATTCGAGCGTATGGACACATCGACGAGAGAATCCTTAGAGTACTTTCGCGTTATCTGAAGCGCGAGGTGATTGTTGAAAATACAGCCCCCTTGAGCGAGAAGATCCTGAACGCGTGGCCGGAGATTAAGGAAAGGATAAACGGTTCGGTGCCTTACTTCACTTCTCTCGCCCGCCCTCGAGTGGAAAATGATAGGTTGATAATAACCGTTTCTTCCGAGTTTCACAAGAATCTTTTCCAGAAGAGGGTAAAGCATATAAAGGAAGTCGTCGAAGAGTTTGCGGGAACAGGAATAGAGATCGAATTTGAGGTGAATGAACAGGAAGTAGATTTTTCTCCGACGCCCGAGGAATCTCTGGAGGATACTTCCACCGATTTAGGCCATGAAGAGAAGCGTCCTGAAATACGGTCGGTGGATGGCGTCATTCTCGGTAGCAGAATAAGGTCCAAGCCCGTAAAGGTTTCTCAAGCACAACTCAAATCAGGAGAGAAAGTGTGTGTCGCCGGTGAAGTTTTCCACGTGGAGCACAGAGTCATCGGGTCAAGAGGTTTTCAAAAGCTCGTGTTTTACATGACCGATAAACGTGACTCTCTAACCTGCGTGCTGAAAGGAGATCATGCAGAAAAGGTTAATGGACAGCTCAGGGAAGGAACAAACGTTATTGTTGAAGGGAAGGTTTCTTACGATGAGTATTTAAAGGAGCCAGTGGTGGAGCCTTCTAAAATAAATCTTTATACTCCAGAAAAGAGAACCGACACAGCGCCTGTAAAGCGAGTGGAGCTCCACGCCCATACCAAGATGAGTGCTATGGATGGGGTAATGGATGTTGCACAGTTAGTAGAACGCGCCGCTGAATGGGGTCATGACGCGATTGCGGTAACCGACCATGGAGTGGTTCAGGCTATACCAGAATTTTACAGAGCTGCGAAGAAACAAGGGATAAAACCTATCTTTGGTATGGAGGTCTATCTTGTAGATGACATCGCACCGTTTGTAAAAGCGGAAAAAACGGACGCGAAACTGTCTGATCTTACTTTCGTGGCTTTCGATTTCGAAACAACCGGGCTCGACCCTCGAAGGGATGAAATCGTGGAGATCGGAGCGGTAAAGATAAAAGGCAGTCAGGTCATTGGAGAATTCCATACTCTGGTTAAGCCAAGGCGGGGTATGAGTCGGAAGAGTATGGAAATCACAGGAATATCCTCCGAAATGCTGGAAAACGCGCCTGCGATTGAAGAAGTGCTCCCGAGATTCCTGGATTTCATCGCTGACAGTGTGCTGGTTGCTCACAATGCGAAATTCGATTACTCCTTCCTCAGAGTGGCTATCAGGAACGTGATGGGAGAGGAGCGCGACTTTTCCTACATCGACACCCTCGGGATGGCGAAGGCACTTCTTGATATTAAGGGATATTCTCTCGATAAAGTCGCGAAGGAGCTTAAAATCACAGATTTCAAGCATCATCGCGCGCTTGATGATGCCCGGGCCGTGGCTCAGATATTCACAAAACTCGTATCGAGAGCACGCAGGCGGGGAGTTGAAACCCTTGGCGATCTTGGACGTTTGAAGGCGGACATAGACTACAGGCGAGTGAAGCCTTACCATGCGACGATCCTTGTGGTTAATCGCAAGGGGCTCAAGAACCTCTATAAGATCGTTACTCTGTCTCATGTTCAGTACTTCCATGGTAAACCGCGGGTTCCTAAAAGCATATTGGCTGCTCATAGAGAAGGCTTACTTATAGGTAGCGCATGCCTTTCTGGAGAACTGCTTTCGAACTATCTCGATGGTGAAACCGAAGAGGAATTGATGGAACGGGCCAAAGAATACGACTTCATTGAAATAATGCCTCTGGATGTGATATCGGGCGAGGAAGAAAAGAGTGAAAAATCCATAAACCGCGAAAGGCTCATAGAAGCTTACAGAAAGCTTTACAGAATTGGAAAGCGTCTCAACATACCTGTTGTCATGACTGGTGATGTGCATTTTCTCGACCCGGAGGACGCGAAGGTGAGAGCTGTTCTTATGTCTGGAAGAGAAGACATGTTGAATCAACCGGCGGCTTATTTCAGGACCACTGATGAGATGATGAAAGCCGCTTTAGAGATTTTCGATGATGAGACGATAGCTGAGGAGATCGTTGTCACCAGCCCCCGAATGATTGCGGAAATGATAGAGGAGATAGTACCGCTGGAGGGAAAACTCCATCCTCCTCTGGTTGAAGGCGTTGATGAAGAGATCGAAAGGATCACATGGAAGAAGGCTAAGGAGCGTTACGGGGATCCTCTTCCGGATCTTGTGGAAAAGCGTATCAAAAGAGAGTTGGAGGCGATTATCGGTCACGGATACGCTGTCCTTTATTACATCGCGATGAAGCTGGTGGAGAACTCTCTTGCGAACGGTTATGTCGTGGGATCCAGGGGTTCGGTGGGCTCGTCGCTTGTAGCAACAATGCTTGGAATAACCGAAGTGAACCCGTTGCCACCTCACTATGTCTGTCCGAGATGTACACACACAGAGTTCGTTACAGACGGAAGCGCAGATTGTGGTTACGATCTTCCAGAAAAGATCTGTCCTGTATGTGGGGAGAAGATGGATAAAGATGGTCACGACATTCCTTTCGAAACGTTCATGGGGTTTGAAGGGGATAAGGTGCCAGACATAGATCTCAATTTCTCCGGTGAATTTCAGAGCGCCGCTCACAGGTACATAGAAGAGTTGTTTGGAAGCGATCATGTTTTCAGGGCCGGTACGATAAGCACCATAGCTGAGAGAAGTGCTTATGGCTTTGTCAAAAAGTTCGCGGAGCGTTTGGGTAAGGGAATCAGAAGAGCTGAGATGGAGAGGCTCGTCAGGGCGGTCACGGGAGTGAAAAGAACCACCGGACAGCATCCCGGAGGGTTGATGATCATCCCGAAGGATCGCGACGTTCACGACTTCACACCGGTTCAGTATCCCGCAAACGATTCCTCGGCAGGTGTGTTGACCACCCATTTCGCGTACGAGTACATACACGACGATCTTGTAAAGATCGACGCACTGGGACACGATGATCCAACCATGATCAAGCTTCTCAAAGACCTCACAGGTATAGATCCAATGGGTATACCGATGGACGATCCTGATACTTTAAAGCTGTTTTCTTCTGTGGAGCCCTTGAAGCTGAAAAGAAACAGACTCAGATTGAAAGTGGGCACGCTCGGCATTCCGGAGTTTGGCACGCA
>DPRG01000007.1 GCA_003538775.1 Thermotogae bacterium | reverse complement strand
GTGAGTGATTGCGAGGAGATAAGCGGAGCGCAACTGCGAAAACTTCATGCTAGAACATATCTCCCCTTTCCTTGCGTGGAGTGTTTGTTGATGGAAGGGAAGGCAAAAGCGAGCTACAGTCGTGTAATCACGTGCGTTTTGTCGCCTTACCGTGCCATCCAGCCGCCGTCCACGACCACAACACTTCCATGAACATAATCGGAAGCATCACTCGAAAGAAAGATAACTGCCCCGACCAGATCTTCGGGTTTCCCCCATCGGCCTGCGGGTATACGTGAAAGTATCTCTTTGTTTCTAACGGGATCTTTTCTCAGCGGTTCGGTCATTTCGGTTTCCATGTATCCGGGTGCTACTGCATTAACGTTTATACCGTACTTAGCCCACTCGTTAGCAAGGATTTTCGTCAACCCTAAAACACCGTGTTTTGAAGCTGTGTAAGGAGTGATGAGAATGCCTCCTTGAAAAGATTGCATGGATGCGATATTGACGATCTTTCCTTTACGCCCTTCTTTTACAATTTCCTGAGCAAAGGCCTGAGACAGAAAGAACACAGCTTTAAGGTTGACATCCATAACCCTGTCCCATTCTTCTGGTAAGAACTCCAGAGCGGGTTTTCTCAAGGTAGTACCGGCGTTGTTCACGAGAATATCCACATGGCCAAAATGTTCTTTTGCTCTATCAATGATCTCATGAAGAGAATCGAATCTAGTAATATCGAATGAAACTTCAAGAAAATTGCCACCAGCTTTCCTTACCAATTCAGCTGTGGTTTCCTGTGAGCTGCGGGACACCCCAACCACATCTGCACCGGCCTTTGCAAGGCCAACAGCTAAAGCCTGACCGATACCGCGACTCGATCCTGTCACTATCGCCACCTTGCCCTTCAGAGAAAACATGTCCATCTTTTGACCTCCTTTGCTTTATTCATAAGCGATCTCTATTAACAACCTTATTAGATTTTCAAAATCTTCGATACTTATCATTTCAACTGTCGAATGAAGGTATCGCACAGCAAGGGTTATAGGTACCATGTAGGAACCGTGCTCTACGAAGACTGAGCCGTCAGTTCCGCCCCCTGTTACGCCTATTTGCAGGGGGATTCCGGCGTTTTCGGCAAGTTTGGTAAGGTGTTCCACTTCTTTCATAGAAGCAATCGCACTGTTGTCCAGAATTCTGAGAACAGGACCCCTCCCCATTACAACCTCACCAGTTAGTTGAGAGCAACAAGCGAAGGAATCCACCGCATAAACCACTTCCGGCAAATCATTTCGAGCAGCGTAAGCTCTGGCGCCTTTTAAGCCTATCTCTTCCTGTACTGAAAACACCACCGTGACCTTTTTATTCCTGGGTGGTTTGCTTTTCAATCTTCTCAGTAGTTCTACAAGTGCAAAACATCCGAAACGATCGTCCAGCGCTCTTGAAGCAATAAATTTTCCATTCAACATTGAAAACTGCTTTTTGAAAACAGCAAAGGTGACCGGTTTGACACCTGCACGCTTCGCCTCCTCTGGAGACATCGCGCCTACGTCTATAACCATGCGTTCACTTGGTGGTGGGCTTACCTGTTTACTCAGATGTGGCGGAAGAACCCCTATAACCCCATCGAGCTTAACAGAAGGGGTTACAACATCCAGATGGCTACCCCAGAGGATACGATCGTCAATACCTCCAACTTTTCTGAAGTTCAGCGTGCCATCAGGATTGATTCCGGTCACGACTAGCCCAATTTCATCCATGTGTGCCATGAAAAGAATTTCTTTCTGTCCTTCGTCCACTGAATAAATCAGATTCCCAGCGAAGTCAACTCTGTGAGGCAATTCCAGTTTCGACACTATCCATTCACGAACCCTGTCCTCGAACCCGGAAACTCCAGGTATTTCCACGATGTTCTTGAGTTCTTCAATATTCATAACTTTCGTCCTCCTTTAGGGTTTTTACGATTATAACCGGGAAATCTGATATGGTATAAATGAAAGCTGAAAAGAAAGCGCATTGAGTGGAGGTGGGATTATGAGCAGAAGACTTTTTCTGTTATTAGTCCTGGTCCAGCTAATGGTTTTTCTATTTGCTCTCACACCTGTGAAGCTCGAATACGCAGATACGGAGTTCCTCTACTTTAAAGAATGGTTTGAAGATCTTATTCCCAAAGATTCTATCAAGGCAACTGTTCAGTATGTTGTTGATGGAGACACGATAGAAGTAGAACTCGGAAATACTCACGAAAGAGTCCGGTTGATAGGTGTTGATACTCCAGAAACGGTGCATCCAGAAAAGCCTGTTGAATATTTCGGTGAGGAAGCTTCAAAATTCACATCTTCGCTGTTGAAGAAAGGAAGCGAAGTTCTTCTTACGTTTGATTTCGAAAGACGAGATAACTACGGACGTCTACTGGCGTATGTATGGCTAAACGTCGACAATCAATGGATTCTTTTAAATGTTACTCTCATACTAAATGGATACGGCAGGGCGTATACCTATTTCCCGTTCAGAGAGGACTACATGAGTATTTTCACAGAAGCCGAAGAATATGCTTCCAACCATGGACTTGGTATGTGGAAGCATCCGGAAAGGATAGGTTTACCGGCTTCAATAAAATTTCCTAAGGCTTCGGGCATCCTTCCTATTAGGCAAGCTCGAACCCTGCCGGATTTCACCCGTGTAAAAGTGCGTGGAGTGGTCACCGTCCCGCCAGGGCCGTTCAGCGTGAACATGATTTACATCCAGGACGATACCGGTGGTATAGCAGTGTACGCAAGGGGAGTGGATTTGAGCAAACTCGATATCAATCCCGGTGATCTGCTTGAGATCGACGGCAGTATGTATACACATAGAAATAACAGGGAAATCACAATAAACACTCCAAGTCAGGTGAAAAAGATTGGCAAAGAAGAACTCCCCGCTCCTTTGAAAATAACGACTGATGAAATAAACAACGAAGAACTAGAAGGTTTGCTGGTATGGACTTCGGGTGAGGTCGTTGAGATCGATCCCCCGAAATATTACATCGATGATGGAAGCGGCAAAGGAATGGTTTACATACGTGAGAATACGGGAATAGATCTTTCTGGAGCCAAAATAGGCCTCACCGCAACTGTTACAGGAGTTCTTGGACAGTATGAATGGCAGCACGAGCTCTGGCCCAGATGGCCTGATGACGTTGAAACCACTGATATAGAACCGCCTTACGTTGTCTGGGTAACATTGCATGGCACTAACACAGTGGATGTGTATTTGAATGAATCGATCATTGCAACCAGTGTCGTACCAAACCGAACATTGATTATCAAAGGAGCTAAAATCCAGAGCGCTGAGGTTTCTCCCTCTGGACGCGTTGTTCGTCTGACCACCACTGAAAGCGTTGATGCGGGAGCAGGTTTCCTAAGAGGGGTCAGAGATCTAAAAGGAAACATGGCATTGATGTTCCGATTCGATTTTGCCCGTGAGCGCAATCCACGCATACTGTTCGATGACGCCCACGGCCAACGAGCCGGCAACGCTGACTGGACAATAGAAGGGGGATACTCGGATTTCGCGGATGCTTTGAAAGAGAAAGGTTATGTGGTTGATAGAAACGTCATGCCTTTCATTGATCCATTGCTTCTGGCACAGTACGATGTGGTGATCATTCCAGAACCCAACGAACCTTTCCGTAAGGAGGAGATAAAAAACCTTCTGGATTTCGTCAGATCAGGAGGCGGTATCTTCCTTATAGCTGACCACGGTGGGGCAGATAGGAATGGTAACGGTTGGGACGCCGTCAAGATCTTCAACACGTTTGTAGAAGAACTCGGCTTCAGGTTCGACGGAAACGATCTTGTAGTGGCGCCTGTTAAAGAAATCTTACCCTCACCTTTGACTGAAGGTGTGGAAGCAGTAGGCATATGGAATGGAAGCACGATAACACCTTTATCCGAAAACATTTCTGTGGCGGTGAGTGTGGAAGGCAGACCTTACGTAGTTTACGGTGAATACGGTAAAGGAAAGTTCGTCGCTATAGGCGACAGCTCGCCTTTTGATGATGGTACAAGCCCATTTGGTAAGCCTCTTCACAATGGCTGGAGCATGTATGATGATGCCAGACTCGCCTTGAATGCAGTGGAATGGTTGCTTGGACATTGAAAAATTTTTTGAACCTGCTGATCCACCTGTTTTAAAGGGCTCTTTCTTCGTTTATTGAAGGTGTGGGATGGCATGTGATCACGCTTATTTGGAGTGTAATAGCGCTGATGGGTGCCGTGACTGCGTTGTTTCTGAACTTTCCATGTAATGTATAATAAGAACAAGAAAACTCAATTGGAGGGGTAAAAATGGAATATCGTAAAGTTGGGAAATGGGGTCTTCAGATCAGCGAGCTTTCGCTTGGATCCTGGTTGACGTTTGCAAATCAACTCGCTCTGGATAATGCCAGAGAATGTGTGAGAGAGGCGTTCAAAAACGGTATAAACTTCTTCGATACAGCGGAAGCGTACGCACGTGGTATGGCAGAGTCGATGCTTGGAGAGATACTCAAAGAATTCAGAAGAGAAGACATAGTGGTATCTACCAAGATATTCTGGGGAGGAGAAGGTCCCAACAAGAAAGGACTTTCAAGGAAACACCTTCTGGAAGGAACGTGGGCTTCTTTGAAAAGACTACAGCTCGATTACGTGGATCTACTGTACTGTCACAGACCTGATCCTGAGACTCCGATCGAAGAAACAGTGCTCGCGATGGATTATCTTGTAAGAAATGGATATGCTCTTTACTGGGGAACTTCAGAATGGAGCGCTGAGCAACTTGAAGCCGCACATCAGGCGTGTGATCAGCTTGGCTGTATACATCCGATCGTGGAACAGCCCCAGTACAACATGTTTGTGCGCGAACGTGTTGAAAAAGAGTATCAACCGATATATGAAAAGTACGGCATGGGTTTAACTACATGGAGTCCCTTAGCGTCCGGTTTACTCACAGGGAAATACCTCGAAGGCATCCCAGAAGGCAGCAGACTGAGCAGATTCACGGATTTGAGAAAGCATCTTGAAGAATCAGGACTCTTTTCTCAGAAAAACCTCGAGAAAGTTAGAAAACTGAAAGATGTGGCAAATCAAATAGGTGTCAGCCTTGCTCAGATGGCTCTGGCGTGGTGCTTGAAGAATCCACACGTCAGCAGTGTGATCCTTGGTGTCAGCAACGTGGACCAGCTTCGGGAAAATTTGAAGGCCATCGAAGTTAAAGAGAAATTGACCGACGATGTGATGAACACAATCGAGGAGATACTTAAAGACTGATATGGAAGTTCTCTATAGAAAGTACAGACCGAAGCGTTTTGGTGAGGTGGTTGGACAAAAGGGTGTTGTCGAAACCCTCAGAAGAGCAGTTGAGCAGGGTAAGGTTGCTCATGCATATATTTTTTCAGGGCCGAGAGGGACGGGTAAAACATCTGTTGCCAGAATCCTGGCGAAGGCACTGAACTGTCCGAACGTTTCTTCTGGGGAACCCTGTGGCGAATGTGAAGTGTGTCGAAACATAGAAAACAGTAACTTCCTCGATGTGATTGAAATAGACGCGGCGAGTAATAGGGGTATAGACGAGATTCGAAAAATTCGCGATCAAGCCTCTTATGTTCCTGTACAGGGAAAGTTCAAAGTTTACATAGTGGACGAATTCCATATGCTTACAAGGGAGGCGTTCAACGCCCTTCTAAAGACGCTCGAAGAACCGCCACCGAATGTCGTTTTTGTACTGGCAACAACGAATCTCGAACGGGTGCCCGCAACTATACTATCAAGGTGTCAGATATTCTCCTTCAAGAACCTCTCTGAAAAAGAAATCTTCGAGAGACTTAAAACCATATGCACAAACGAAGGCTTTGAGGCAGATGAAGCGGCTATAAAACTGCTCTCCAAACTGGCGAGAGGAAGTTTGAGAGACGCCATCTCTCTTCTTGAACAGAGCGTTGCTTATAGTGGTAAAAAACTGAATGAACAGAATATTAGAGAAGCTCTCGGCCTTGTTTCCGAAGAGATTGTGGATGGATATATAGATGCTCTTTTAAGAGGAGCTTCAGATAAGATTATCGAAATAGCCGAAATGCTCGAGGTTTCAGGAAACAATTTTGAAGCCTTTCTGGAGAATGTACTCGAGAAATCCCTTGAACGGTACAGAATATCTTTGAATGTGGATTTTCTCGAGATCGGAAAGTTCTCCTGGGATCTTTTCCGGCAGATCAGATATGCGAACGAAAAGAGGGTGCTCTTAGAGACTGAATCTTTGCTATACTGCCAAAAGGTATCAGCCAAAAAGCGCGCACAGGAAAGAGAAAAAACATCAGTGATTTCGAAAAATGGAGAAAAAATATCTGAATCTGCTCAAACACCAGAGGTTGAAAAAACTTCCTTGAATGTGGAAGAAAGAGAAGTCAGTGAAGAAAAGTCCGAACTTCTTAGAAGAGTACTCGAATACCTTCGCAGAGAAGGAGACATGTCGCTTTACGTGATACTCAATATGGAAAAAGTAGTGGTGGATGACGGAAAAATCAGGATAAAGGTAAGTAAAGATCGTCCGTTCAATCGTGAGATTCTGCGCAGACGTCTTGATGAATTGATTCTCACCTTCGCAAGGTTTTCAGATGGACCAGTAGACATTGTGCTTGAAACCGATGAAGAATCTCGGACTGCTGAAGCTAAGCGAGAAGCGGGTGTTGACGATGCTCAACTCGAGGGCTTGAGTGATGAAGAAAGAGAACTTGCCGAGAAACTGCTCCGCTTATTTCCAGGTCGGGTTAAAATAGAGAAAACGGACGGGCGGTGATAGCATATGGCGAAAAAGATCAAGGGATTCGGAGGCAAAAGCTGGGGCGGCGGTTCAGGTAAAGGATCGTCCCAGATAAATCTTCAAATGGCCAAAGTTCAGCAGATGCTGCTGGAGTTCGAAGAAAAACGTCAAGCTCTGGAAGAAAGCTTCGCCGAGCGAACCGTTGAGGTCTCCGTGGGTGGTGGGGTTTTAAAACTAACTGCCACACTAACATATGAATTGAAGGATATAGAAGTGATGGATGAAGATCTGGCAGAAGACTGGGAAACTTTTAAGGATCTTTTGATCGCAGGAGTGAATCAGGTAATGCAAGAAGTGACCAGATCTCGAGAAGAGGCATACGAACAGTTGCAAAGTGAGATATCACCGAATTTACCGGGAATAATGTAGTCAAAACAAGTAGGGAGGTGTTGTAAATGGCTTACAGAGTTGCGATCAACGGTTTTGGAAGGATTGGAAGAGTGGTTTTTAGAGAGATTCACAGGAGAAAACCCGAAAACTACGAGATAGTTGCCATCAACGACATAACTGATGCCAACACTCTTGCGAGTCTCTTGAAGTACGATTCTGTCCATGGAAAGTTTGCGGGAAAGGTTTTAGTTGAAGACGGAAAGCTCGTTGTAGATGGAAAACCTATACCCGTTTACTCAGAGAAAGATCCCGCGAATCTTCCCTGGAAGGATCTCGGTGTGGACCTGGTTATCGAGTCGAGTGGGGTTTTTAGAGAAAGAGAGAAAGCCGCGAAGCATCTGGAGGCCGGTGCTAAGAAGGTTATCATAACCGCTCCTGCCAAAGGTGAAGATATAACAATCGTTATCGGTTGTAACGAAGATCAATTGAAACCGGAGCATCAAATAATCTCCTGTGCATCCTGTACGACTAATTCGATCGCACCCATCGTGAAAGTACTTCATGAAACGTTTGGAATAAAGAGCGGCCTTTTAACAACTGTCCATGCTTACACCAACGATCAGAGGATCCTTGACCTTCCTCACAAAGATCTAAGAAGAGCCAGAGCTGCTGCCATAAACACCATCCCCACCACGACTGGTGCAGCTAAAGCGGTGGCTCTCGTTGTGCCCGAAATGAAAGGTAAGCTTGATGGTATGGCTCTCAGAGTGCCGGTTGCCGATGGTTCGATAACCGATCTTACGGTTGTCCTTGAAAAACCAGCGACAGCAGATGAGATAAACGCTGTCATGAAAGAAGCGAGTGAAGGTAAGCTTAAAGGAATTGTTGGCTATAACGAAGACCCCATTGTGAGTGGTGACATCGTCGGTTCTACATATTCCGGTATCTTTGACGCCACACTAACTAAGTCTATTGGCGACGTGGCAAAGGTCTTTTCTTGGTACGACAATGAATACGGCTACAGCTGTCGTGTTGTGGACACCATCGATCTTGTTCTGAAGCTTCTCTGATTTTTCACGACAATTGAAGAGCGCCCCATTTTGTGGGGCGCTTTTGCTTTTCAGGCAGTGTCCGTCATTCGTTTGCAAAACCCCACACATTCCTGATCTTCGGTTTTTCCAACACACTTTCCTGGTCTGAGCGCGTTTGAAAAATCGTTGAGAGTTAGAAAGGTTTTTTACGGGCCTCAGGTTTCGTGGTGGTGCTCCACATTTACCTTCACGAACGTCACAAACGGCTACCTCCAGATAGAAGTAAAAGGGCAAAACGCACATGATCGCCCGACTCTCACACGCTTTCCTCTTCCCTCGCATCA
>DPRG01000078.1 GCA_003538775.1 Thermotogae bacterium | reverse complement strand
GGGGTGCTTTGTTGATGCGAGGGTGGGAAAAAGCGAGTCATGTGATCACGTGCGTTTTGATTTGCTTTCATTCTCATCAAGTTGGCATCATTGCTCGCATAAGCAGGTAAAGAGGTACCGAGACTCCTGCGGCTATAGCGGGCGTCCCCAACCACCCAAAAACTACTCTCCATACAGCTTTTCTGTTAACCACAGGCGTACTCCTTGCAAGCCCCGCCCCCAACACTCCGCCAACAACTGCCTGTGAAGTTGAAACAGGAACTCCTACCAGCGCAAAAATCCATACTGTAAGTGATTCAGCGAATACAGCGATAACCGCGGAAAAATGATCGAGTTCGGCGATACCTTTACCCACTGTCATCATGACTCGATAACTATAGGTTATTATCCCGAATGAAATGGAAAGTCCTCCAATCAGAGCTGCCAGTCTTGGATCCATAAACGCTCCGAAGACCCCTGAAACGTTGGCAACGTTGTTTGCACCAAGGGCATAACTGCCGTATGCACCGAAAACCAGCGCTGCTATTTTTATCGTGAGGTCCTGCGCCTGAATCGTCGGGATCTTTCTGAACAGCACTGAGAAGAACCTGTAAGAAAAGTACCCTATAACCATGGCGCCTATAGGTGTGGCAACCCAGCATATGACTACTTTCACCAGCACACCCCAGTTCACATAACCATCAATAAGACCCGTGCCGATGATCGAGCCAACAACTGCCTGAGATGTTGACACGGGTATCCCAAGCCGCGAAAAGATCGTTACGGATATCGCGGCGCCAAGCATTGATATTGATGCGCTCACTAACGATTGTGAAGAAAGCGAAGATATGGTTCCTATCCCGCGGTAACCCTGAAGCACCGCCCCAAGCACCACGAAGATTGAAGAGATTATGACGGCTGTTCTGTAACGTACCAGAGAATTGGCAACAGCCGTTCCAAAAACATTTGCGGCATCATTCGAGCCCAGCGCCCAGCCCATAAAAATAGCAGGAAGATAGAATAAAAAACTCATCCTGGTAGCCTCCAGGTTCTCTTTTTGTTCTGTGAGAAACTTTATATATACAGATTCACACGATGGTTTTAGTATATCATACGCCTCGGGTTTTTAACATACAAAAATCAGGGGGTAAAATATACAGGAAACAGTTTTTCTGGAGGTATGAAAGATAGTGGACAATATAAAAGAAAGACTCTGTCACCTTGAACACACGAGTGAAGCTTCTCAACGGCTTCTTTTAAAATGTGAGGTGCCTGTAAGCCCTAACGATAAAGCTTTTCTTATTGCTGAGTGTAAAAGCGAGCTCAAAGTCCCTGGCGCCGAACTTCGAATTATAGAAACGAAGAATGTCAAAGAACCAAAAACATTTTATCTGTTATTGTACTCCCTGCTCCTACATGGTGCCCACATGGGTTTTTGCACAATCTCTGTAAACGTCGATGACTTCCTTGAGCTTGGGAAAGAAATATTCAAAAAATCTGGCTTCATCCATCTCCTTCCTGGCTCACCGTTTATGCAACGAGGTGTCCGGCTTTATCGCAGTTGCGGCATTGGCTATGATATACATCCACTAAAAGAAGGAAGGAAACTTGTACTGGCTGGTGTTGAAATCGATTCCCGTGTAGGTCTTTCAGGTCATTCAGATGCGGACGTGCTAACCCATGCGGTGATAGATGCGATCCTTGGTGCTGCTGGTCTTGGAGACATAGGCCAGCATTTTCCTGAAACCGAGGAATACAGGAATGCAAGGAGCCTCGAGCTGCTCTCAAACTTAGTAGAAAAACTTCTATCTGAAGCCATTCTGATCGAACATGTGGATGTTACTCTTATAATAGATGGTGTAAAACTCTCCCCGTTGAGAGGGCTTATGCTAAAAAATATCGAGCAAGTTCTGAAAGCCCCAGCATCTATTAAATTCAAAACTGGGAACGGCATAAAAGGCAAAGAATACGCCGAAGCGTACGCTGTAGCGGAAATTGCATTTTTGAAAAGTGCTTTCTCCACATCTTATTCGGGTGATATGTAATGAAAAATCTCGTCTTCAACCTGTACGCGGGACCTCCCCTTTCTGGTAAATCAGAATTTTTGATGGAGAAAATGGCAGAACTACATAAAGTACGGCCATTCGATTATCTTTTCGTCGGTCCATCCGGCAGATTCGTGAAGGAAGTAGCCGATAAATTTGCGCGATTGGTTGATACCACTATTCCGCGAGGTAATTTCTTTGTCATCGACCAGCTGGCTGTTCACCTGTACCGTGTCCTGCATCCTGAACAACTGCATATACACGAAGAACTGCTGAGTGTATTCGTGGCAGATATAATATCGAAACTGCCAGAAGAAGAGCTGGGAAATCTTTCAAGAGTCAGAACCTCTCCAGAGTTGATACGTTTCACGATCGAGGCGGTACGTGAAGCAAAAGAAGAAGGTGTTGAAGAGTTTTTGAAGACCCTCGAATCTAACCCTGGATCAGCACGACTCGTTTCTCGCGTCCTGGTGGAGCTGGAAAAACGTTACGGTGGGAGGCTCTTCGATTCATTCGACGCATACGTGAATGCAGATCCAGGTAAGCTCAAACTATCAGAGTACGTTCGTCAGAGATTCGGTGCCTATCTATTTCTGGATGGTTTCACCAGTTTCTCTCCAGTTCACACGATCTTTCTGAGCAGACTCTTTCCTATCTTTGATGAAATCCACATGACAATGGATACCGTCATCTGGGATGCCAGGCGCTGGCGTTCGTTTGAAGACATGTTGAACAAATACTGTGCAGAGATGGGCAGGCCATTGATACTTAAAAAACGTTTATTCGATTCTGACTCAACAAAATCCAGAATATTGAAAAACTTTTTGAACGATCAACCTGCTACTACAAAGCCCGATTTTATAGAGATTTACATTTACAAAAACCCCGATGAAGAGCTCAAAGGCATTTCATCTATGATAAAACGCATGATAGTTGATCAAAATGTTCAACCGAGTGAGATAGCCATTGTTCTAAACAATTTCATCGAAAGAGCCCGTGACTTCCAGAAGAAACTCGAAGAGTACGGTGTTCCCGTGCGCCTTGAGGGAGACGAACCACTCATAAACAGCCGCGCTGTGCAGTTAGTCATCCTGCCATTCAAAACCGCAGCGTACGGATATCCTCCTGAAATGCTGATGTCGATGCTCGACCAGGGCGTAGGAAAACCCAGTGCTTTCTGGTACGAAGGAACGGAAAGGCAAATTGATGTTGAAGAACTTGAAAGACTCGCGACGGCTGCCGCTCTATACATTGAACCACCACGATCAAGCTTGAAACAGAGATTTGATAGCTGGTTTGAAAAACTGGAAGCTCTAAAGCAAAGTCTCTTGAAAAAGCAGGAACTTCTGAATTCCGAAGATGAGTTCTCTGACGCCTTAGAAGAAGTTCAGATAGAACTTCTTGAGTGCAAATATCTTATCGAAAGACTTGGAGAGCTCTTCGGCTTTCTCAAGCCACTTGAGTCTACCAGAACCAGAAAAACCGACATGGAATTTTATCTTTCAACGCTGAGAAGCTGGATAGATATGACCTTAAGAAAAATCGATTCCTCTGAGCAACAAAAAGAAGAACTGATCTCTGAAGTGTTCGCTCTCCAGCGTTTCAAACAGGTCCTGGATACACTCGAAGTTACTTTCAAAGCCGCCGCAGTGGAGCGTGTAACACTCGATGAATTCATGACCTTCCTTCAGACTGCTTTACAAACAGAAAGCTACAAACCAAGTCCTGACTTTTCAAACAGGGTGGAAATCCTTACGCTGGAAAACGCACGATTCAGACAGGTCCAATACAAGATATTCGTCGACTTCATTGATGGCATTTATCCATCGGTAAGACACAACCCACTGTATCCCCTTCAGGAAACGCATTCAAGCTATCAATATTACCGCAAAAAAGCCAGGGAACAGGAGGAAAACTTCTACACGTCGCTTAAAAGTTGTGAAAAAGCCGTGCTTGCTATCCCAGTGGCAACCAGGGAGGGCGAGCCTTTAACACCTTCTTTCTGGTTGCGCAGGCTCTTTCCTGATGCTGTAAATACAGCTTCTCAAATGGAAAGCGAAAGAGAAGAAATTCTTTATCCTATGAGTCGGAAGGAACTGGAAACTCACTTTAACTGGGCACTTGCGCAGGGCAAAAAAGTAGCGTTCGCTGAAGGGCAAGAGTTCAACGAACCTTCTTACGAGTTCCCAATGATAGAAGTAGAGCCTTTCGACTATCGAGTAAAGCGTGTGGATGTTCTGAAGGATATTCTGCCAAAGGTAATCAGTTACACACGTATACATGATTATCGAGAGTGCCCATTCAAATTCTTCCTCAAGTACGTGATGGGATTGAGAGAACCCTGGGATGAAACCTATGATCTCTCACCCCTGGAGCTTGGCTCCATCTACCATAGAGCTCTGAAATCAATATATGAATGGGCCGAAGAATCCGGCAAAAAACTCGAACTTCCTTTGCAGGAAAAGAGAGTGCGTGCGATCGTCGAGAAACTCCTGGACGAATTCGTCAGCGAACACCGTATAAGAGGACATGTTATTGTTAGAAATTACCTGAGAGAAAAAATCACCAGCGTCATACTCGACTACCTGAAAGTGGAGTCTGAAAGCCCGAAATCGTATATAGGATCGTCAACACTGACGGAAAGACCCTTCCGTATACCCTTAAAAACCCTTGAAGAGTGGCTGCCAAAAACTGCGGAAAAGTACGGAGAAATAGAGATAGTGGGAAGGATTGATCGAATCGACATATTCGATGAGCTCGTTGCCACTGACCACGCCCCTGTGGTCGTTTCAGATTACAAAAGAAGCGGCAACTCAACAAGCTGGGAACAGCTCGAGCTGTATGTGATTGCGCTTCTCTCTCTTATGGACTCCGAGAACATCCCATACGCCGAGAAGGTTCAGGCGCTTTACCGAATAGTGGAAGATCGAGGCAAAACGCGATTTTCAAAGCAATTGCGATTTTCCGCTGAAGACGGTGTTTTTGAGAGGATAAACGCGAAAGGAAAAGAGGGAAAAACAAGAGAACTCATGGAGATTGACCGCGAACTTCTGGAGATTCTCAACGGTATTTTCGAAGACGCCTTCTTCCCAAAAGACAAAAAATGTTGGAACTGTCGGTTCAAAGAAGTCTGCGGATCCACACAGTGGAGGGTCGAGATTGAAACCGCTATGGGAAGAGTACACCGGGAAGAATGATCTCTTCATATCTGCAGGTGCGGGTACAGGTAAAACTCACACCATTTCTTCTATATACGTTTCGCTCTTCGACAGGGCTTTCAGGCGCGGACAGAAACTCGGTGTGGAAAACGTAGTAACCATAACCTACACACGGAAAGCCGCACGCGAAATGAAGAAAAAGATCGTTGAAATGATAGAAGAAAAACTCACAGGCGAGAACGCGCACGTGTGGCACCAGTTGCTTTCTTCCATGATATTTGCGTGGATAAGCACCATCGATTCCTTCGCAAACCGCATACTCACTGAATCTGGCCTTCTTGTAGGTGTAGACCCCGGCTTCAGAATATCATCTGAATCACGTATGAGATACAGTCTGCATCGAGCGGTTTTGTGGACGTTATCTGAACACATAGATCTCATGGAACCGCTTCTTTTCTTTTACGACATCGATCAAATAGTCAGCAAGTTAACTGAAGCAATAGTTCACCATCGCTACAACTTACTTACCTGCAAATCCATAACCCGGATCGACTTTGAACTTCCATTTCATAACAACACAGAGGAAGAAAAACTTCTTAAAAAGGCGACCGATAACTTTCACGAACTCTTTCTCCACGCTTATGAAGCCTATCTCCAGGAGCTGGATCGAGAAAAACTGATGGATTTCACAGAGGTGCTCATGAAACTCAGAAGGATCCTCAAAGAACCTGAACACGAGTGGCTGAGAGAACGGTATAGAAACCAGTTCAAGTACATCATAGTGGACGAGTTCCAGGATACAAATTTCCTCCAGAAAGAGATAATCGATCTCCTAAGAGGGCCTGAGACAAAGATCATATATGTGGGAGACGCAAAACAGTCCATATATCGCTTTCGTGGAGCAGAAGTGGAAGTCTTTTCACAGGCAAAAAAGGAAATAGAAGCAAGCGGAGGAAGCCTTCACCAGCTCTCGGTGAACTTCAGAAGCCACCCAGATATCGTGGAGTTCAACAACCGCCTTTTTGAAAAGATATTCACAGGAGGGAAGGACTACGCGCCTCTATATAGCAGGTTGGCACCCCTTCATCTGGAAGGAGTGGAAGATAGCCGAAAACGTGTGAACTTGCTTCTCATAGAAAAACCATCCGATGAGCCAGAAGTAGTGGCGGAGTTTATTGAAAGCATTGTAGGTAGAGAATTCGAGTTTGTCAGGCGTGAAAAACGTTCTGATGAAGTCGTACTGATCGCGGAAAGACGCCCAATGAGATATTCAGATATCGCTGTGCTGTATCGAAAAGGCAGAGGGACCCTTCAAAAGTTTACACGTGTTTTTGAAGAGCGAAGGATTCCCTATTATGTGGTTGGAGAAACCGGCTTTTTCGATCTTCCGGAAATAGAAGGTTTGATAGCTTTTCTAAAACTGCTTAACAACCCCTTAGATGACAGCGCCATGGTTTCCGCACTTCTTTCACCGGTTGTTGGATTAAATCTCGACGATCTTGTGTTGTTGAAGCAATCCGCCAGATCCTCAATGATCGGAAACGCTCTATTTTACGCACTTAAAGACTTTGAACTTGAAGGCGAGAAAGGAAAACGCCTTGCGTTGTTCAGGGAAGTTCTTCGCAGATACATCCCCCTCAAAGCGATGATGAAACCGAGTGAACTTCTGGAAGCCGTAGTAGAAGAGCTGAATTACGAACCCCGCCTTGCCCGTTTTGACACCTCTGGAAGAAAGGTGGCAAACCTGAGAAAACTCCTCGCCACCGCTCGAAATCTCGACGAAACAGGTATATCTCTTAGAGAACTCATGCGCAGATTGAGACATTTCGGACCGGAAGACGAAGAACAGGCCGCTCTTGAAAGCGAAGAAACCGACGCCGTTCAAATGATGACAGTTCACAAAGCCAAGGGTCTGGAATTCCCTGTGGTTATAGTTATCGATACCTCCTGGTCTGTCAGAGAAACGAAAGGCGGGCTCATTTTCCACAGAGAAGACGGCTCGGAACCAATTTTCACTCTTTCTCCTTCCGAGATCTCAAAAGAAGTTGAAAACGACGAAACGTTTCTCGGGAAAGCCATCCGTGAGGATATGGAGAGGGAAATCGAGGAAGAAAAGCGCACTCTGTACGTAGCTCTCACCAGAGCTGTGGATCTCCTTGTTTTAACCTTTGCGATCAATCCTGGGCGTGATGTCACCAGAGGATGGAGCCAAGCAGTGTATAAGACACCTGAAACCTCTGATGATCGAAAAACCGCTTGAAGAAGTCTGGTGGTAA
>DPRG01000104.1 GCA_003538775.1 Thermotogae bacterium | reverse complement strand
GGTAGCACAACAACGAAAACTCGATACTGGAAAGCAAATCTTCACATTGCGCGTTAACCTACCCTTTTTTTAACGTATTCCAGTCCCAACAAATAGGAGTCGAAACCCAGACCCGAGATAACACCATCACACACTGCGGCCGTGACACTGCGAGTTCTGAAATCTTCCCTCGCATGAATGTTGGATATGTGAACCTCAACCTTTGGTACATTCAGTATCTCCAGAGCGTCCCTCAAGGCGATGCTGTAATGCGCAAAAGCTCCTGGGTTTATAACAAGACCGTCAAAATCCATCTTATGGAGACGATCGATAATCTCCCCTTCTATATTGGCCTGAAAAACTTCAACAGAAACGCCGTTTTCACTTCCCCAATTTTCCAGTAAATCTACGAGCTCTGAGTAACTCCGACTGCCATAATACTCACTCGGGCGTTTACCCAACATGTTGAGATTAGGCCCGTTCACAACGAGTATTTTCACACTATCACCTCCGCAAGCTCTTCTGGCCTCACCTTCACCATCGACACCTCGCCCGGTCTCAACAAGAGGGGCATATCTATCAAACTGTCAGCAGTGGCTTTTTTATCGTTCAAAAGCGTCTTCATAACGCGATCCTGTGAAAAATCCATCTCCAAGGATTCGAAAAGTCTTGAAAGTATTTCTTTCACCTCTTCATACAGACTTTTTTCAATCATTCCTTTCCTTACAAAAAATCGAAGTTCTCTATCAATGCCCACCGCCACCGCAAAACCGTGAGAAACACCCGAAAGCACTTCCACAACGTGTCCAACAGTATGGCCAAGGTTCAGAATCTTTCGAATACCCGTATCGTTATGATCCAGGGAAACCACCTTGAGTTTTTCCTCTACAGCTACGGTTATCAACTCTTGCAGGACATCAACACGACGTTTGAGTATCTCTTTCATCTTTTCCCGAAAAGTTTCATATCCTCTTCCTGACAACAGACACATCTTAAAAAGTTCCACAAGACCTTCCCTGTACCTTTCATCATCCAGAGAAAGCAAAACAAGAGGATCTATCATAACCTCGTCGGGCATTCTCACCGTTCCGATCACGTTCTTTATACCCGCATGATCTATTCCGTTTTTGCCGCCAATAGCCGCATCCACCTGCGCTAAAAGAGTTGTGGGGAAAAACCTCACCCCTATTCCTCTTTTGAACGTGGCGGCAACAAATCCCACCATATCGGTGAGCGCCCCTCCGCCCACCGCAGTGATCGTGTTGCCTTTTGAAACATCGTTCTCGATCAGATGATCGTAACAACGCCGTACATAATCGAAAGATTTTACGACTTCACCATCGGGCAGTATATACGCACTTCCAGGAAAACAGTCACCGTATATCCGAAAAACGTTTTTGGTAGTGAAAACGTGCTCCTCTCTTGAAACCCTGTTAAAAATCCCTTTACCTATAAAAACCGGATGGACGGAATTAGGGATTTCGATCGGATCTTCGTCAAATACCTTCAGTGCAACTTTTGCCACTACTTCCATTGGATTCAAGTTTTCTGTGTTCACCTGGGGAAACTCCATGTAAAAATGTCGCCGTTTTTCCCAGATGTCCCTGAGCTTTTTTTCAACCTCTCCTGCTGCGATAAGAGGGCGAACAGTCGGATCAACCCTTTTGACCAGAGCTTCAACAGAAGCGTAGAGAAACACCGTTTTTTCTCTCTGAAGCAACGTGCGGTTTTCGGGATCAAGAACCACTCCACCACCAGTTGCAACCACAACGTTGTCGCTGTTCAAAATCTCTTTCAAAAGTGATTTTTCCAGCTTCCTGAAATACTCTTCGCCTTCATCCTTGAAAATTTGAGTTATGCTCTTGCCTTCACGCCGTTCTATCTCTTCATCCGTATCAAAAAAGCCCATCCCAAGCGAACGGGCCAAAAGTTTACCCACTGTGCTTTTTCCAGAACCCATCATCCCAACGAGGAAAACTCTCATCCTGCTCCCATCTCCTCCTTATGGAATCTAAATTGTCACTTCCAAATCTCTCCAGAAAAGCTTCAAGAAGAACGAGCGCAAGCACCGCTTCAGCAACAATCACAGCGGCTGGCACAACGGTAACGTCTGAACGGATGTACGGAGCAGAAACCCCTTTCCCACTTCTCAAATCCACAGAACGTAACCCCCTCGCAAGGGTAGGAATGGGTTTCAGATAAACCGTCACTCTAACAGGTTCTCCGTTCGTTATCCCCCCTTCTATACCACCTGCATTGTTGGAAGAACGTTTTAACTTGCCATCTTCCAGAACGAATTCATCGTGATATCTACTCCCTGGTATGCTCACGTCCTCATTGCCTATAAAAACCCCTTTCACAGAAGGTACAGCCATGATATGCGCTGCTATACGCGCATCAAGCCTTTCCAGAGGATGTGAGTAACCGCCAAGCCCTGCAGGAACACCAGTTGCCAGAACTCGGAGCGCTCCACCAAGGGTTTCCCCTTCTTTTCTTGCCCTCTCTATCTCTTCTATCATCCTTTTCGATGCTTCTTCATCCGGACAGCTAACCGGTGAAGCATCTCTCCTTTTCAACAGATCATGGAGACATTCGGGGATCTCTTGTGCCCCAACAGGACCAATGGAAAGAACATAACCATAAACACGGATACCGAAATGCTCAAGAAACTGCTTCGCCACACTTCCAAGAGCGACCAGAGGCGCTGTTGACCTGGCGCTCGCTCTTTCCACGTAAACGTTCAGATCCGGTAGCCTGTATCTGCACCAGGCCGAAAAGTCCGCGTGCCCAGGTCGTGGTACACTCCGAACGTCTGTTACCGGATTCCCAGCCCTATTAGCTATAGCGATTACCAGCGGAGCCCCGGTGGTGACCCCTTTCCACAATCCCCCAACGACACGGGCTTGATCCTTCTCTATCTTCATACGCTCGCCACGTCCGTATCCCTTCTGACGGCGCTCAAGATCCTCATTTATCTTTTTCAGATCAAGAGAAAGCCCTGCCGGCAAACCTTCAAGAATTCCTACCATCTCCGGTCCGTGAGAATCACCGGCAATGATGTACCTCAAGACGCCACCTCCTCAAAAACCTTCATAAAGAGCTCCTCACTTCTAAACAAACCCCAGATCTTGAGATTTTCCACCGCCTGAAAATAAAGCATCAGCCTCCCATCTATAACATTTCTAACACCCGCTTTTTCGGCCATTCTTTGCAACGGTGTGCCTCCATAGACCACGTCATATACAACCTTAAGGTGAGAAAGATCCTCAGGAAAAATGGAAAATCTCTCTCCTTTAAGGCCAACTGAGGTAGTGTTTATGAAAGAAATCGCCTTCGGAAGTACCTTTCGAAGTTCATTTAAACTACGAACCTCAAAAGATAACCCAAATCGTTCAAAATACTTCGCGAGTTTCAAAGCGCGTTCAAAGGTTCTGTTCAAAAGAATCACCCTGGTTTTTCCCATCCTGTACAGTCCGTAAAGGATCGCACGAGACGCTCCACCAGCTCCCACAACAAGCACGGGCTCTCCGAGTTCTACACCCTCGAGCGAGTCCACAAAACCTTTCCAGTCGGTGTTGTAACCCATCCCTTCAAAAACGCAGTTCACAGCTTGAATTGCTTCCGCGTCTTCTTCTGGCTTCACAAAGCCAATCACACGTTCCTTATAAGGGATTGTAACGTTGAAACCATCATACTCTTCGAGTATTTGATGTATTTTCCTTTCAAACTCTTCCGGATAAATCTCCACAGCTTCGTAGGTTGCTTTGATTCCCGCGACATCAAAATATCTGTTATAAAAAGCAGGAGAGAGCGAATGCTTGAGAGGATATCCTATTATGCAAAACTTCAAGATACCACCTTCTCCAGCATATCAAAGAACTGCGGAAAAGAAATGTAAACACAATCAGGGTTTTCAATCACAACACCATTTTTTGATAAAAGGCCCGCTATGGCAAACATCATCGCAATTCTGTGATCACCATGGGAATCCACGTTTCCACCTTCTATCTCCTGCGGACCCACCACAGAAAAGCCATCCGGGAATTCCTCTATCTTCACACCCAGAGCTCTCAGGTTATTAACAACCGCCTTTATTCTGTCTGATTCCTTTCTCCTCAATTCCTGAGCGTCCATAACAACAGTTTCACCATGGGCAAAGGTACCCAGAAGGGCTACAAGCGGCAGTTCATCTATTGCGGAAACCACAATATCTCCTGAAACCACAGTGCCGTTCAATGAAGATGTTCTTACCGTGATCCTGCCAACGGGCTCGGGCTCAGTCTCCATAACTTCAACCGAAACATCCGCACCCATATCTTCAAGTATGCTGAGAAAACCTGTTCTTGTAGGATTTAGATTAACATCTTCCACAGTCAGCTCGGCATCAGGATGAAGAACACCCAGAGCGATGAAAAAGGCTGCTGAAGAAAAATCACCAGGAACGCGGAAATTGAGCCCCTTAAGAGAAGAAGGTTTAACTTCAACCTTCAAACCATCGACGTTTATACGCGCGCCCATCATACTCAGCAATCTTTCTGTGTGATCCCTGCTCTTGCGGGGTTCGATGACCACAGTAGTCCCCTCCGCTCTGAGTCCCGCCAGCAACAGAGCACTCTTTACCTGGGCGCTGGCTACACCGAGCTCGTGAACACACCCATGTAAAGATGAGCCATAAATCGCAAGTGGAAGGTTATCACCTTTGTTTCTTCCCATAATGACAGCACCCATCTTTCTTAAAGGTTCTACCACCCGCTTCATTGGACGTCTGGAAAGCGAGGCATCACCTGAAAGAACGTAAAATCCAGGTAAGGAAGATAAAAGCCCTGTCATCAAACGTGCAGTAGTTCCGGAATTTCCGCAGTCGAGAACTTCAAAAGGCTCTTCAAATCGCCGAGGTGGTAAGATTCTCATTCTTCCAAAGTTACCCTCAAATTTCACTCCAAGCTTTTCAAGGATCCTGTAAGTGCTCCTGGTATCGCCACTGTCGAGTAAATTTTCAACATTACTGGCTTCTTCGGCAACAGCCGAGAATATTAGAGCCCTATGTGAAAGTGATTTGTCGGGTGGGGGCATAAGACGTCCTCTCACTTTCCTGGCTCTCTCTATCCTCTTCATTCTTCCACCCTCTTTAAAAACTCCTCAAAATCGTTTCTCTCTATCATCCGGATAAACTCCCGAAGAATCTTTTCGGCGTTTTTTAAATCTGCCAGGATGTTCTCTCTGTTGTATCTCAACATATCCAAAACCATTTCAGGATTCTGACGGGAAAGTCTCGTTGTGGAAGAAAAACCAGGGCCTGCGAAGTCTTCAAATCCACTTCCAAGAAGCTTAGCTACCAGCGAAAGAAAATAGGTAGTATGACTCACTCTGGAAACCGCCTTATCATGGTACTCTGGAGAAACCCAAACGGGACTTGCGCCTATGAGTCGAACGATTTTCTCTGATACATCAGCATCTCTCTCATCCGTATAACGTGTGCGACATAGGAAAAAGGGCCTTTCCTGGAAGATTTCAGGATCCCATCCCATAGACTTCCTGTAAACAGATCCAGCCATGGGATGGCCTCCAACAAACCGCAGTTTTCTGGACTCCGCTATTCGCACAAAAGGTGTTTTTACACTCGCCACGTCCATAATAAGAACCTCTGTAAAAGGAAATTCTTGAAGTAATCTCTCCTCGACGTTCATGGGTGTTGCTATGATAACGACATCTACATTATCTTTAGCCAGATCGAATCGTTTCACCCTGGCTTTCTCAGAAAGTAGTGACAGAAGCTCAGCATCCACATCATTCACAAACACTTCCACACCACTTTCCGCAAGCTTTATGGCTATCGAGCCGCCTATGGCTCCCACACCAACAATACTCACTTTCACGCCATCTTCACCCCAAGCGCTTGAGAAAGTTTTTCGAGATCCCTGTATAGTGCCTCGAATTCTTCAAAATTCAGGCTCTGTTTGCCATCGGAAAGGGCATTTTCAGGATGTGGATGGACTTCCACTATGATCCCGTTTGCCCCTGCCGCCATGGCAGCTTTTGCAAGTGGAGCGATTATATCCCTGCGACCAGAAGCGTGACTTGGGTCAACGATAACAGGAAGATGCGATTGTATCTTTATCACAGGAACCGCGGAAATATCAAGGGTGTTTCGTGTGGACGTCTCGAATGTTCTTATTCCTCTCTCACAAAGAACTATATTCATGTTGCCCTTCAAAGCTATGTACTCGGCAGCAAGCAGAAGTTCCTCGACTGTGTTCATGAAACCCCGTTTCAACAAAATGGGCTTGGGTTTTTCTCCCACTCTCTTCAAAAGCGAAAAGTTTTGAGCATTCCGTGTACCTATCTGCAGTATATCCGCATATTCGTACACAAGATCTATCTCGCTCTCCCCTACCACCTCGGTGATCACCTTCATTCCGAACTTTTCTCCCGCCTCTCTTAGATACTCCAAACCTTTAAGTCCCAAACCTTGGAAAGAGTAGGGAGAAGTTCTGGGTTTAAACGCGCCTCCGCGTAGAATCTTCACCCCAAGCGAAGAGAGAAACTCCGCTGTTTCCATGATCATCTCCCTATCCTCAACAGCGCATGGTCCTGCCATAACGGTAAAGAAACCATCCCCTATGGGCACATCATCTGCATAAACGATCGAATCACCTGGATTAAACTCCCGAGCCACCAGTTTGTAGGGTTTCATGACCCTTATAACGTCTTCCACACACTCGAGAGAATTCACTCTCTCCACTGGAACGTACTGCTCATCACCCACAAGACCGATGATCGTTCGGTGTTTTCCCCTGGAGATATGGAACTGTAGGTCGAGGTCTTTCAACACGTCTTTGATACGCCCGATATCATCGTCAGTACTTCCAGGTTTCAAAACTATGATCATCTCGAACCCTCCTTTCTGAAAAGCTTCCGCTTTTCCCTCAAAACTTGTGACAATTCGCGAAACAATACAAACCACCTCCTGCTATAAACAAAAAGGGTCTCCGGTTGCCCGGAGACCCTTTTATCTTTGAAGCTCCGGGCAGATAACAAAACACCTGCCCGGAGCTCATCGCTCACGGACAGGTGTCTATGTAATAAAACCAGAAGCAACCATTAGATACATTCAAAACAGAGTATTTGCTGTCCAAATCCCTTACCTCCATGTCCATACCCATATGGTTTGGATGGATTGTACTACAAAAATCGGGAGTTTGTCAAGTGGTAAGGGAGTGCTGATCTACCCCCAGTTTTTTC
>DPRG01000092.1 GCA_003538775.1 Thermotogae bacterium | reverse complement strand
AGCTCTTCCTTCCATTCCGAACAATACGAGTTCCAGATGAAATTCTACCTGTATCTAGCGCGTGATTTATTCCATCCACTTCTGGGTGCCTTTATTTTCTACTTAAAAGATGGCGTGGTGAAAAAATTCATGTTAAGCGACGACGAAGTTTCTGAGTTTGAAAACCAGCTACGCGAAAGAATAAAACGCTACCACGAGCAGCTGAAAAAGAGTGGCTAAAGTCAGATCAGAGATGTTCAGCTCGTAAAAACCGCACTAATCAACTTCTGCTACGACCCTACACGGAAGCCCTGTCCAGCCGGCAAATTTTATCGGAAAGGTGTAAAACGTACAGAAAGCATGATCTCTATCCTTTAGAACCCTGTCCAGATTGCAAAGATTCTCAACGATAAAAACACCTCTGTCAGCGCAGTACTGATCCTTAACTGAATGTTCAGGATCTCTTTTGATTCCGGCAAAGTCAATACCTATAATGGATATCTTCTTATCAAGAAGAGCGTCTATCAGTTTATCAGAAAGCTGAGGATGTTTTTTCGAGTATTCTTCCGTCCCATAAGGATGCTTTTTGCCAAATCCTGAATAAAATGCAACGAACGTATCCTGCTCTATTATCGAAAGATCGATGTGTTTTACGTCGATCTCCACGTCGGCATCATGTCGAACAACTTCTTCCACATCGAAGACCACGCCCTCTCTTATGACGTAAGATAACGGAAACTCCTTGTCCATGACATCAAAATGCGTCCCAAGATGTCCCAAAGCCGCCGATTTTTTCTCAAGATCGAAAACAGAACGGACCATTTCTTCAGCAACAAGAAGACTCAGATCAACGAGCATACCCCATACCTCCTTTAAGCACATACCCTATTCTTCCCCGACCTCTTCGCTTCATACATCTTATCATCCACCTCTTTCAAAAGCGCGTTGAGTGACGTGTTATCTTTCGCTTCGCAAACCCCAACACTGACCGTTACCTTTTCTCCCAGGCCAAAATCATGATCTTCCACCGCGCTTCGAATCTTCTCAGCAATCTTTATACCTTCATCGCGGCCAGTCTCAGGACACAAAATCAAAAATTCTTCGCCACCCCATCTGGAAGGCACATCGGTATTCCGAAGTATCCTTCGGAAAATGCGGCCAAGTTCAGCAAGAACCACATCACCCACTTGATGACCATAGCTGTCATTTATCTTTTTGAAATCGTCTATATCAATCATCAACAATGTAAACGGTCTTCTATAGCGTTTCCACAGGGAAAATGTTTTATCAAGCTCGTTCTCGATCTTTCGACGATTGGGAAGACCCGTAAGCTTATCAGTCGTCGAGAGTTTCTCGAGCTCTTTGTTCAACTCCGACAGCTGCTTGTTTTTCCTGTAGAGTTCCTTTTCTGTCAACTGCGCTATATCACTTGCTATTTCCCCGATTTCGTTATCCGGGTACTGATGAGTTCCAGTAACAACACTTTCACCCTTTATTATCTCCGCCGTTTGTTGTCTTAAAATCTTTAAGGGATTTATTATCTTTTTTCTCAACGAATTCGTCATATACCAGCCTATAAAAACAACGGAAGCAATTACAATCAGCAGAACAGTAGTGGTTTTCGCTATTATCGGATTCAAAACCTCAGCTTTGTTGACGACCGTTACAACGGTCCAGCCCAGTTCGTCGATGTTCGTGTAATGCGCGAACTTATCGTTGCCATTGAAAGTGTAGGAAAATCTTCCAGAACGCGCATTAAAGTCCACTGGACCAATCAAATCAGGAAGCTTCCTGTTAAGGTATTTACTGTCCGGATAGATGATAAAGGTCTGATCCTCTTTTACAACGTAGCTGTACGATGTCCTGTACCTATTATCCTCACCCAAGATAACATTAAAAAGTCGTTCTATAGAAGTATCGATCGCAAGAACTCCGGTTATGTTTCCATCATCGTCCAGTAAAACTTTGCTTATCGAAACCAGCCATTCATGAGTCTTCACCTCCTGATACGGAACACCTCCAGAAGGGTTGGGTTTAGCCTTAACCGCCGCAATATATCAGGGACGAACTCTCGGGTCATATCCCTCAGGTGGAACGTAGTTGTTTATCAAAAGCATACCGTTTTCGTATCCAGAATAAAGATAGTTGATATCCTCATCCGCTTCTTCAACAGCTTTATACAGCTCAAGCACCATGTTTCGATCGCTATCTTCAAGATAAGGTGCCAGTCTGACAATCCTGAGCTGACTCAGCATATCCACCGCCACATAGAACTTGGCAAAATAACCCCTTATGAAATTCGCTACTGATCTATTTTTCTGTTCCAGATATTGATAAGCATTGTTTATTCCCATAGAATAAAATGAAATCACTGTGAAAATCCCCATCACAGCCAGAACAATCAGGGCAAGAAAGGTCGTGCTCCAAAAAAGATCCCTTCTTATCGATCTACTCATTTAAACATGCCCCACCTCTCAAACAAAAAAGATAACTCATCTCGCTGGTTATCCCGGATCGAAATGTAAAGATATTCTCACTCTTTCTCGCTCTCAGGTAACTCGAGTGATCTCGGATAAAGCTCCACTTCCGACAGAGAAGGAGGCTCTGCCGGTTCTCCCGATAACTCCGTCATGCGTCTCAAACTTGGGACAAGCCGGCTCTGAAGTGATCCAACAGAATCGTTGTAAGCCTTGACAAGATCGCTCAAATTCTTCCCAATTTTGTTGTAGTGTTCGAGAAACTTAACGGTTCTCTCGTAAAGTGCCCTGCCTTCCTGAGCTATCTTTTTCGCGTTCTCATTCCATAGAAACTGTTGCCATCCAAAGGCAACAGCCTTCAACAGAGCGAGCAGTGTAACAGGTGTCGTTATGAGAACCTTCTGATCGAACGCATCCTCCAGAATGCCTGGATCTTCTTCGAAAGCGATACGAACAGCTGCCTCCACGGGTACAAACATGACCACAAATTCAGGGGCCTTATCGAAACTGTTCCAGTAAGCTTTTCTACTCAATTGCCTTATAGTTTCTCTCATACTCTTCACATGCCGGGAAAGTCTTTCTTTTCTGGTAGAGGGATCATCAGTCTCGATAGCCTCGAAATAAGCCTCCAGAGGCACCTTAGCATCTATAGGAATCACACCACCGCCGGGAAGTCTTATGAGCACATCAGGCCGTCCCTCACTACTGGTCTCCTGTTCAAAAAAGCTAACGTAACGCGTCATACCTGCCAATTCAATGATCCTTCGAAGTTCGTATTCTCCCCATTTACCTCGAGGGCTCGAAGATTTCAACGCGCTTTTCAGCCCAACAACCTCTTTTTGAAGCTGAGAATGCGTTTTCAAAATCTCCTGAGCCAGCGTTTGTAAACTACCGTAGGCACTCTCGCGCTTGCGTTCAATCTCCTGAAGGTTGTTTTGAAGAGACTGGAGGGTCTCCCTCAGCGGATTAACAACACCGCTAAGCTTGTCACTTGCCTGAATGAAAAAGGTCTCGGTGTTCTTCGAAGCTATCTCCGCAGCAACAGCTGTGAAAGTCCTTTCAAGCTCTTGCTTCGCGTTTTCCAGCCATTCCAGCTTTTCCTGCAAACTCTTTAACTGCTCCTGAAAGCGAACATTCTCTTTTTCAAGCCGATCCTTGTCTTTCTTCAAGCCCTCCAGCTGTTCAAGCGATTCTGCCAGCTGCTTCGAAAGTGTTCTGGCTTCACGCTTAGCATAAACCAGCATCAGCCCTAAAATAACCACAATAACGGCAAGTATCCATGCCACCAAGGTTGTACCTCCATTTGAAAATTTTTTAAATTCTATCACTGAAGTGTTAAGAGTATAATCAAAAGAAAACACGTGAAGATTCGAGGTGAACGTTCATGAAAAGAAGATCCTTAACCCTTAAAAAAGGGCTTCCTCCTGGCACGCTTGTCTACACCGGAGAACACAGAGAAACCTTTGGAATCGAGGTGATAGATTATGACGCTGAAAACGTTCAGAAACTCAAAACGGAAAATGTCGAGGATGTGCTTCCTTTCAAAATCACCCCAACTATAAGCTGGATAAACGTATTCGGCCTTCATAAAACCGAAGCCATCCAGAAGTTAGGCGAGTATTTTGATCTCCACCCCCTTGTCCTTGAAGACATTCTCAATGTCCGCCAAAGGCCTAAAGTCGAATTTTATGACAATTACGTGTTCGTGGTTTTGAAGATGCTGAACTATACAGATGACAGAATGGTGGATACCGAGCAGGTTAGTATGGTTTTAGGGAGAAACTTCGTCATAACCTTCCAGGAAAAACCTGGAGATGTATTCGACCCCGTAAGGGAAAGGATCCTCAAAAACAAAGGGATAGTAAGAAAAAAAGGCGCGGATTATCTTTTCCATTCCCTCATCGACGTGATAGTTGACAACTACTTTTTGATACTCGAATCTCTGGAACACGAAACGGATGAGCTGGAATATGAAATTCTCTCACAACATTTCTCTGATGTGGTTCAAAGGATACACCTGTTAAGGAAGAAACTTATAGATTTGAGAAAGTCAACCTGGCCTTTGAGAGAAGTCACAAACACCCTTCACAGGGAAAACTTCGGATTCATACAGCCAGAAACCTCTCTTTACTTCAGAGATGTATACGATCACACGATACAGATTATAGACATCATCGAGAGCTTAAGAGATACAATCGGAGGCCTTCTGGATATCTATCTTTCAAGTGTCAACAACAGAATGAATGAAGTGATGAAAGTGCTCACGATCATAGCAACCATCTTCATGCCTGTAACCTTCATAGCTGGCATATACGGCATGAACTTCAGGTATATGCCAGAACTATCCTGGAAGTGGGGATATCCGGTGGTTCTGGTTGTAATGGCTGGAATTGTGACCGGGATGATACTCTATTTCAAGCGAAAGAAGTGGCTATGATGAAGCTTGAAAAACTGATGGAAGTGAAAAGCGATGCAGAAGGGGTATTTCTGGAAAGAGTAACCCGGTTCACTGGGCTGGTTTCTGTTGGATGTGAAAGGTTTCAAGCTCATATTCACAACACTGGCCGTCTCCCTATTCTCTCAAATGGCAGAAGGGTACTTTTAAAATTTGAAGGCGGAAATAACCGAAAAACCAGTTGGGATATTCTTTCTGTGAAACACGAAGACGAGTGGGTTTTTGTTCACTCAGGTTATCACAGAAGGTTGGCGGAGATCTTTCTGAAAAGGTTCTTCCCGGATTCACCTATTTTCGCAGAGAAAGTTTTTGGCAGAAGCCGCCTCGATTTCGTGGTGGGTGAAAACATCTGCGTGGAAGTCAAAGGATGTACCTATAAAAACGGTGATATCGCCATGTTTCCAGACGCTCCAACAACAAGGGGAACCAAGCATGTAGAAGAACTTACAAAATGTGTGAAAAATGGTATGAGAGGGTTTCTCCTCTTTCTTGTATTTCTGAAGAGCTCCTGTTTCCTTCCAAACGATTCAATAGATCCTGATTTTACCAGAGCCTTCTGGCAAGCTTTGAAAGATGGTGTTGAAATGAAAGCGGTTCGTATCAAATACGATGGGGTGTTCCTTTACTTTTCAGGAGAGTTGCCTCTGTGCCAAAAACAGAAAACACCTGAAGAACGCTCTAACGACTCAGCGAACCAAGTCGGGAATCCCCGCGATCTTATACGATGAGTAAAGAGATTCATTTCCTATTCTTCATCGCAGAGACTAAAATCCAATTCCGAAAATGGTATCCTGAACTCGGGTACTCCAACATATCCAGGGCTTATCTCGTATTCCTTGAAAAACACAACCACAGCATCTTCGTCCAAATAGAAGTTATCGCGGAAGCGGTATCCTTCAACTATCTTCACCGCTTCCGAAAAAAATCGTTGTGGCTCTTTTTCGATCCGCTTTATTATGTTCTTCTTGATTATTTTCTCCTGATCACGGGAGAAGAGCTCATAAAAATCCTGAAAGACTCCTCTTTCCAGATCTACGTTGAAACTTCTTTTTTCTACGCTGCCGTGTGCAGCCGGAGGAACATAAGCATAAAACTCAAGGACAACGCTCAAGTATTTCTTGCTCGCAGCAAATATCTCTCCCCTAACATAGGCAACACCACGATATGCGGAAGCATCGCCCCCTGTTTCTTCTACCGCTTTTAACGATTTCACGGTTTGTTCGAGTGTTTCTCGTACAAAACCGGAAGTGTTCTCCCAGATCAGACTGTTCAACCATTTCTCAACCACAAAGTTTGAATAACCAAAAACATATGGAACCTTGATGCTCAGCTCCAGAGTATCCACTGTAGCTTCAACTGCAGCTGTCGCAACTTCAAATAATGCTCCCGGAAAAACCATCGACGAGCTAAAGAGTACCATCAAAAAGAGCATCAACGCCTTTCTCACTTTTCCACTTCCTTTTGAAGTCTAAACACGTTAGATGTTAACACAGATTTTTAGAATATCGAACGGAGGTGATGAAATTGTTGAAGGATAAGGTTGCCATTGTCACAGGCGGAGGCCAGGGAATAGGCGCGGCGATCACTCAGGTTTTCGCGGAAAACGGCATGAAAGTGGTTATCGCCGAAATCGATGAAGAGGCAGGAAAAGAAAGGGAAGAGCTGTTAAGATCCAGTGGATTCGAAGTCACGTTTATACCAACAGATGTTTCCATTGAAAGTTCCGTGATAAGAATGGTGAACGAAACTGTTAAGCTGTACGGAAGATTAGACGTCCTCGTTAACAACGCCGCAATAAACTCTGTAAAAAACATCTTTGAAAGACCTGTTGAAGAATGGGAACGAGTCATCGCTGTGAATCTCACAGGCCCATATCTTTGCTCGCGATATTGCGCTGAAAAAATGGCAGAAAAAGGCGGCGGTGTGATCATCAACATCGCAAGCACCCGTGCGTTTCAGTCTGAACCCGATACCGAACCTTATTCAGCTTCAAAGGGTGGGCTCGTAGCACTCACACATTCACTCGCTGTGAGTCTCGCGAGGT
>DPRG01000044.1 GCA_003538775.1 Thermotogae bacterium | reverse complement strand
TCGCTCAGCGCCTCGCAAGACTTAGAAACCGAGATGTGTGATAAAGGTAAAAGGCAAAAACCTCAGCACTTGTGAAGGTAGTGTTACCACGTACGTTTTGTGAGGGAGGAAGGCGAGGGTTCATGTGGCTCGTCGATCGTTTGTACGAGTATTTGTTTCGATGCTCAGCGAAACTGCTGAAACCTTATAGTTGAGCGTTTAAAAATGTCGTTTTCCAGCATGCTAACTAAAAGATATTCTGTTCTCCACAAGATTGAAAGAGTCCTTCTGTTCGGTATTCTAACGATTGATTGACAGTGTTATCATTTGCTGTTATAATAAAATCGACTAATCAAGTCTATTTTTTAAAAAAAAAAACACACAGAGAGGAGAGGGACCTTTGAAGGTCTTGGATTTTTTTAAGGAAATAATTGGAGATATTTGGTCTACATTTAAGGCTGTACATGAGGATGAGGAAATGTATATAAAGCTGGATCCAGCAATAGAAAAACGCTGGATGCTCTGGGTATCTTCCGCTGGATTTCATGCCTTGACGGCTTACAGGTTTGCTCACCTTCTCTGGAAATGGAGACTCAAGTTCCCTGCGTTGATAGTTTACGTTGTGACAAGGCTTATCACCGCTGTTGACATTCATCCTGCCGCTGATATAGAACCTGGAGTGGTTATCGATCATGGTGTTGGAACTGTTATCGGTTCAACTTCAAAGGTTGGCAGAGGGACGCTAATTTATCACGGTGTTACTCTGGGCTCCCGATTACCTGTAAAGGGAAAAAGACATCCTGATATTGGAAGAAATGTGATACTTGGAGCGGGAGCGAAGATCCTTGGGCCAATAAGCATTGGGGATAATGTCCGGGTTGGGGCAAATGCTGTTGTTCTGGAAGATGTTCCCCCGGGCGTTACTGTGGCTGGCGTTCCTGCCAAGATAGTAAAAAAACCGAATCATGAAGTAATAGAATCTGGTTACTTCAAAAGGAGGGTCGGAGGATGGTGATCTCTGCACTGGGAAGAACCCCAATAGTGACATTGAGTAAATTAATAGAGCCGGGACGAGTATTTGTGAAGCTGGAAAAGAACAACCCGGCAGGAAGCGTGAAGGACAGACCAGCCTATTTTATGATAGCCGTTGCAGAAGCGCAGGGTTTACTCGATGCCGCTGACCCTGCTCTTCGCACTATTGTAGAACCTACAAGCGGGAACACAGGTATCGCGCTTGCTATGGTGGGAGCGGCAAAGGGTTACAGGGTTATTTTGACTATGCCAGAAAGTATGAGTGTAGAGCGGCGGAAAGTTCTCGAAATGCTGGGAGCGGAACTGGTCCTTACTCCTGCGGATGAAGGGATGAAAGGTGCTATTAAAAAGGCTAAAGAGCTGGTACAGGAACTCGGGGCTTTCATGCCTGACCAGTTTTCTAACCCTGCTAATGTCCTCTCGCATGAGACCACCACAGCCCCTGAAATTCTGAATCAAATGTCGTGGAAACTCGATGCGTTTGTAGCGGGAGTGGGGACAGGGGGAACGATAAGCGGAGTGGGAACTGTTTTGAAAAGGTTTTTCGGTTCATCTGTTCTTGTTGTTGCCGTTGAACCAAGCAGATCTCCGGTACTTTCTGGTGGAGAACCTGGAAAGCACGCGATCCAGGGCATCGGAGCTGGTTTTGTTCCTTCGGTATTCAGGAGGGAAGTTGTGGACAGGATCGTTACGATAGATGATGAAGAGGCCATTGAAACCACCAGATCACTCGCGAAACACGAAGGCTTACTTGTTGGAATTTCAAGCGGAGCCAATGTGGCCGCGGCGTTGAAAATAGCGAGAGAGCTTGGTGAAAAAGCGAGAGTGGTTACAGTGGCACCGGATCACGGAGAGAGATATCTTAGTCTTCTATGAAAATTCGCTCATGAAAACTTCTTTCACATATTGACAGAACTCATTGGTGAGAAATTTTTCAAGATGGTTTTGCAAATACACATTCTTCGACTTCCACACATAGTTCATGCAGTCTACGTAAACTCTATCAACAAGACCGCGAAGCATCCTTGATAGACGTTCCGGTACCATTGGCAAAGCGGGTGCCACAAGCACGAAAGTTCTTATGCCTTCTTTCTTCAGTATTTTCAGAGCATTCAATCTTGCCTGCAGAGGTGGTGAGTAGGGCTCAAAGAGACGGCGAATCCTCTCATTGTCTGTGCCGATGCTGAAACCAACTTCCACATTCGGGATTCGTTTTATCAAGTCCAGATCCCTCAAAACGAGTGGAGATTTCGTTATAATGTATAAAGGAAAATATTGAGAGCGATAAGGTAGTTTTGCCATAATCTCCAGACAGGACCTTGTCAGTTCATACCTTTTTTCTATGGGTTGATAAGGATCGCACACCGTGCTCATCTGTATGCTCCCTGGACGTTTTCGCCCAAGCTCTCTTTCCAGGAGAGTAGGAGCGTTTATCTTTACCTCCACAAAGCTTCCCCAGCGTTCTTTATATTCTCTATAACGAGTCATGTAACTGGCATAACAGTATCGGCAACCGAATGAACATCCGACATACGGGTTTAAGGAATAATGCCTTAACAGCGTTTGCGAAGGTGTTAGTATGCTTTTTGCTTTTACTTCGTACACCCTCGTGGTAATCACCCCTGATTTTTTAGATTATTATACTATACATTTGTATACATATTGTATTGGGAAACATACGGTCACGGTTTTTACCGAGCGCTCTCGCCATTTCCTTGCCTTGCATGTTGAATTTCCCCCTCAAATGTAGCCAATGTGATGAGTGGTAAATAGTGAACATTCTCTCAACTTTAGCGTCCCACTATCTATTTCAGAAGGCGGTTATAACATTATAACATTTTATAAACTTCTAATAATATTTCTTAAAAAATTTTAGAATATACTTTTAATCGAAACCAATGATAAGTCGAGTATCTTTTCTGAATAAAAGATACGAGCCATCTCACTACTTTTACGGCGTTTATTTTATAATGTGAGGAGGATGGCCGATTAGGGTATACATTCTTCAGTATTTTGCGTTTGTTTTTGGTTTTTTAATCTCGGTTTTTGTACGATTAGAACTCATCGTGTCTTTGCTTCCCGCAATCGCGCTTCTTCTAGCTATAATTGCGATTGGTAGGTTAAGAGAAGTCATTGAGAGAGAAAAAATTGAGCTCAACAAAGTATCTCCGAGAAAGGTTTCTCTTGATAAGTTAAGGATTGTTTTCACGGTTAAGAATGCTGGCGAATATTTTCGCAGAAACCTCGAGTACTATCTGGGGATTGGTCTTAATATAGCTGTTTTCGATGATTTCTCAAATGATGGAACATGGGAACATTTAAAAGAATTAGCCAAACGATATGGGGATAAACTTTCGATCCTTCGCTTACCACGAGATGATCGAGTTATTCATCCTAAAGCGTTTGCTATTGAATATGCCGTAAAATATTATTCGGAACCTTACTTGCTAATACTGGATGCCGATACAATGGTGGACAAGAAAACTATATTGAAAGCCATGACTTTATTTGAAAGATATGATGTAATAAGCCTGACAAGACGCAATCCAGACAAAAGAATTGCCATTAAAATTGCCGATACAGAAGAGCTTACAAATTCATGTTTAATAGCAACTGGAATTTCTAAAAACATGTTTTTTGGTTCCGGTTTTTTCTTCAAAAGAAAACTGTTTGAGAGTTTAACCTTTCCTGATGGAATTTTCAGTGAGGATTCAGAATTTGGTTTTCAATCAATTAAAGCAGGGGCCAGACGAATACAGCTTTTAACGCTTGAAGCGAAAGAAGAAGCACCCAAATCAATTATGAGGTTGTTTAAACAACGATTCAAATGGCTGTTTGCTGGTTCTAACTTTAATTTTACAAGGTACCCGGTGAGTTCTCTAATTGCAACTACCCTGTTTTCTTTCATTGCTTTGGGAACGTTCATGGGAAATCCCGTGTCATTATCATTGCTTGGAAGCTTTGGTTTATGGGTTATTCTGTTGAGCTTTGCCGCTCAGCGTGCTCGCAGGATATCATTCTTTAGCGCTTTCGTACGTTCTTTAGTTTTTGTCACCTTTTACATTTCAATGATGGTATGGGTTTATTCTTTTGTAGTTGTTGCGCATCCAGTATTGTTAAAAAGATTTCGCTTTGCTCCAACTGTTCATTAATCATTAATTTTCATCAGGAACTACATTCTTCCTTTTAACTCACGCGCTACCTGGCGATATGCATCTCTGAAAGGAACACCCTTTTTCACCAGCTCGTATACACGATGAGTAGCCATAACATCTTCCGTTATGCTTGCAAGACATTGTTTCTCGTTTACCTCGAGTTTATCGAATGTCAAATTCATCATCTTCAGTGAAGCGATAGAAATTTCGAAAGCTTCAAACATCGGTTTTTTTATAAGCTGTAAATCTCGATGGTATCCCATAATCAGGTTGGAAGCGGTTGTGGTTACCGTTATCTGATAACCCAGAATTCTGTGAAAGTAACCTCTTATCAATTCCAGTACATCAGGGTTTTTCTTTTGAGGCATGATGGAACTCCCCGTGGTGATTTCATCTGGTAGATGGAAGCATCCCAGAAGGCTCAGAAAAATGATATCAGACGCTATCCTGTTTAAGTCGTACATTATTTGAACGAGAAGATGCAAGATGAGAGCTTCGAACTTGCCGCGACTGTGCTGAGCGTAGATTGGGTTACGTTGTGTGCGTGAGAAACCAAGCTCTTCTGTCGAAAGCTCTCTATCTATGTTAAGAGGAACACCATATCCAGCTCCGGTTCCGAGAGGATTCTGATCGACTATTTCATAAACGCTTTCCAGAAGCTTTAGATCGTCTTCCAGTGCGTTTATATACGCCTCCGTCCAGGTTTTAACATCTGTGGGCATGGCAGGTCGTGTATGGGTGTAACCGGCAAAAGCGATATGGCCATAGCTGCTGGAAAACTCCTTCATCTTCGAAATTAGCTCTTCAACAGCGGTTTTTAGTTCTTTCATTTTTTCTCTGTAATAAAGTCTCAAGGCTGTGAGTACTTGATCGTTTCTGGATCTGGCGGTGTGTATCTTCTTACCGAGTTCTCCAAGTTTTGAAATGAGAAAGTTCTCTATGGCCGTGTGGCAATCTTCATCTTCGGGGCTCAGCTTGAAATCTTCACCCTGCACCTGGTGATAAAGTTCATCAAGAGCATTCAATATCTTATACAACTCGACATCATTTAGTACTCCTGCTTTATGCAGAACCTTTGCATGAGCTTTAGATGCTATGATGTCGTAGCGTATCAGTATCGAATCGAGTTCGCGATCTTCCATAGTGGTGAACAGTTCCACATTTTTGTCTACGTCGTAGCCCTTATCCCAGAGCTTCAATTCATATCTCCTTTCGCCACTGGTATGGATCCTTGGTTTTGAGTACGATGTTATGAGCCTTTAGTCTCAAAGCGTGTATATTAATGAAACCTTTGGAATCCAGGGCATTGAAACCGCCTTCCACGTCCATGCTGGAAAGCTGTTGATCGTATAGAGAAGTTGGAGATTCCCTTCCTACAGGCTGCACGTTTCCTTTGTAAAGCGAGAGCGTTACGCTACCATCGATGGCTTCCTGAGATTTTTTGAAGGCTGCCAGAAGGAAATCCATCTCGGGCGAAAACCAGAGGCCGTTGTATATGAGTTCGGCAAACTTCGGCGCAAGCATGTCTCTTAAGTGCATCACTTCCTTGTCCATGGCGATTCCTTCAAGGTCTCTGTGCGCTGCCCAGAGTATCGTAGCTCCGGGCGTTTCATATACCCCCCTTGATTTAATTCCAATAAAGCGATTTTCTATCATGTCGACTCTACCAATACCGTTGATTCTACCAAGTTCATTGAGATATATGAAGAGTTCCAGAGGGTCGGTTTTCTCCTCACCAGTGTTGAGATTCACTACTTTGACCGGTTTTCCGTCTTTAAAATGTATCTTTATCAGAGTTTCTTCGTCCGGCGCTTCTTTCGGTGATACCGTGTGGGAGAAAACGTCTTCCGGAGGTCTCAACGCAGGGTCTTCAAGTATGCCTGCTTCATGAGAAATGTGCATGAGATTTTCATCTTCGCTGTAAGGCTTTTCAGCAGTTGCCTTGATAGGTATCCCTCTTTCTCTGGCATACTCTATCATGTCGGAGCGTCCAGAAAACCTGGACAAAAATTCCGGATCTTTCCAGGGGGATATGATCTCAAGATTGGGGTTGAGCGCAGCGTATGCCAATTCAAATCTCACCTGATCGTTTCCCTTTGCGGTTGCGCCGTGAGCCACCGCGGTCGCTCCCTCTTTTTCTGCGATCTCAACCTGCCTTTTTGCAAGCAACGGACGCGCAAGCGCTGTCCCAAGTAGGTAACGACCTTCGTATATCGCGTTACCCATTAAGGCGACGAATATGTAGTCTGTGACGAATTCACGCCTGAGGTCTTCCACATAAACTTTCGAAGCACCTGTTTGAAGCGCCTTGGATTTAATTTCTTCGAAGTCCTCTTTCTGTCCAACGTTACCAACGAAGGCCACGACTTCGTATCCTTTTTCTACCAACCAGCTAAGAATGACCGAGGTATCGAGGCCTCCGCTGTAGGCCAGAACTACTTTTTTCTGTGACAAAAGCTTCACCCCCGCACATGAATTTCGGATATTATACACGAAAAAATAGAAAGGAGGTCAAATTCCAAGAAGCTCATGGGCAACGACAAAATAAATGAGCATACCACTCACATCAACGATGGTGGTGATTACAGGACCAGCCATCACCGCGGGGTCTATCCTCAGCAGCTTTCCAAGGAAAGGAAGCAGTGCTCCCAGAATGTTGGAATAGACTATCACCAGAAACAACGCGAGGGAGGCTGTTATATTCACCAGGACTTCATTGGTTATAAAAAACGCCCTTGCAAAAAGAAGAACGCCCAGCGATCCTCCCAGAATGATACCCATAAAAACCTCACGCCAGAATACTCGTAGCCAATCCTTCATTTTCAGCTCACCGAGAGCCATTCCGCGTATTACAAGAGCAGAGATTTGTGCGCCCGCATTTCCCCCAGTGCCAACCATTATAGTCATGAAAGCAGCTAATATGGGAACGGCACTTATCAAAGCTTCGAATCTGGAAACCACGATACTGTTCATACTTTCCAGGATTAAAAGAACCGCAAGCCACGGGAAGCGTTTCCCGAAGAATGTAGTTAACTTCGTATGGAAGTACGAAGTGTACGTCGCGGTTACGGCCGCCATTTTCTGTATATCTTCCGTGGCTTCTTCATCTATGATATGAACCACGTCTTCGAGTGTAACCACTCCTACCAACCTTCGAGATGCATCGACTACAGGGACAGCGTAAAGTTCGTGGCGTCTCATAAGATGAGCGACCTCCTCCTGATCATCCGTGGTGAGCACGTAAAGCGGTTCTCTATCAGCGATTTCTTCCACGCTTATCTCGTCGGGTGAGGTGATGAGGTCTTTCAAATCGACGGTTCCAGTTAATCTTCCACTATCATCTACCACAAACACGGTGTCTATAGTTGCCGCCGATTTTCCCTGTTTCCTAATCATCTCAAGAGCATCACGCACGGTGGTATTTCCCCTCACCACTATAAAACGCGGATTGAGAAGCCTGCCTGCCGAGTTTTCAGGATAGTTGAGGATTTCCAGAGTCTCCTTGCGTTCATCCGGACTCATCAATTGAAGCAATGCCTGTACAACCTGTGGAGGCATTTCGTCGAGAAGTTCGGCCCGGTCCGAAGGCTCCATACTGGCGATGATATTTTTCAGGGTTATGTCTTTCTTCAAAGCCTCAATGATCTCAAGTTGTTCATCTGGCTCAAGCTGTGAAAAGACCTCCGCCGCCGTTTCCTGTGGCAGAAGGCGAAAAATTACCACCTTTTCGGTGGTATCAAGGTCTTCTATAATATCCAGAACGCGCCCAGGCGACTGATCCTGAAGCAAGAGTTTTAACGTTTTCATGTCACCGCGTTCTATGAGTTTTCGAACATCGACTTCGAATTCCACCTTCATGGTCTTACCTCCTTCTTATTCAGTTTTCAGGCTAAGGTGGCCTGCTACTTGGGTAGTCTTCTCCCATATCAGAACCTCCCTTCATTCAATCAAATCATGTTGGAAAAGAGATGATTCGACTTGTGTTTCTTTCTGTATTTCTTCCAGTATTTCTTCACTAACACCTCTTTCGAGGATAGGATGGAAGCCGTTTTTTATCATTTTTTCAACGGTTTTTACAACATCTACATCGAGTTTTCCATTCAACGCATCATTTTGGAGTATTTTAAGTGCTTCTTCTAAAGTCATAGATTTTCTATATGGACGATCTTCAACAATAGCCACAAGCATATCAGCGACCATCAAGATACGTGAGGGTAATGAAAGTTCTTTTGCGTTTTTTTTGAAAGGATAACCTGATCCATCCAAACGTTCGTGATGCTCTGTGGCCCAACATATCCATTCATGAGCCATACAGCTTTTTTCTCCGCCAAGTATCGAGTAGCTGTCGTACACGTGTTTTCTCATGATCCAAAGTTCTTTTTGATCAAGATTTGAAGGTTTTTCAAGTATTTTAACAGGTGTTGCCATTTTCCCAACATCGTGAACCTTAGCAGCTAACTCTAAAGATATAATCTCATCATCTGTTAAATCTAACTCAGAAGCTATTTCAGATGCGGTAAAAACAACACTTTCGGTGTGTTTTCTGGTGAAGGGGCTTTTGTGGTCCACGAGGAAAACCAAAACATCCAGTGCATGTTCGAGTTCAGCATAGCTGAGTATTCTTTTTGTTCCATAAAGCAATTGTTCAACGAGGTCATTATATTCGAATAGCAAAAACCACGGTGCTTCAGGATAGAAGATTTCCTTGAATGCTGATACGACGTGGGGGAAGTAGTCACTGGAAGCAGTTACCTCTGAAATCAATTCCTTAACCCTGTCATAGTCAAAATTCTGTTTGAGTGTGCTTAGACTTATAAAGTCCGCAAGATGTATGATGTTCGCAATAACATGGACTTTGTTTTTGACGTCCAGCTGTTCTGCGGAAGTATGGTGTAAGGCTATTGCATTTCCATATTCGTTTTCTATCGGAAGGTATCTGATCAGTTTTTTTCCAAACAAAGAATGCATTTTTCCAAAAGCTTTTATTGAATGATCGAATTTTAACAATCTTTCGAGGGTAATAAACGTCTCCTCCGAAGGAAGTTTTTCGATCGATCTTAGATATCTCGGCATCAGAAAACCAATATCGTGTAAGAAAGCCACAATGGTTATCGGTTCTACGTGCTCCGGATAGAGGTGCTCCGATAGTTTTTTTGACACGAAAGCAACTTGAAGTGCATGAAAATCGATGTGGGAAATTCTTTTCATAACTTGAAGGATGATGCGCAGAAATTCTTTAAGGCTAAAAGAAAAAGCGTTCATTTTAGTCCTCCTTTACGTTAATGAATTCAAATACACTCTATCTTGCAGTATAATAACACAAACCGTGTTATTTAAGGAGGCGGGAAAGTTGAGGATAGCTGTTGTTGGGGCTACAGGTGAGGTCGGAAGAACGATGGTAAAGGTTTTAGAAGAGTATAAAGTGGTACCTTCTGAACTGAGGCTTTATGCATCGCGACGTTCCGCCGGGACAACGATGAAGTTTGGTGATAGAGAGATTATCGTAGAAGAATTGACAGAAGAAGCTATGAAGAAAGGTTTTGATTACGCGCTTTTTTCAGCCGGCGCCGATGTTTCCAGGCGTTTTGCCCCAATTGCGGCAGACCATGGCACGATCGTTATAGACAACTCCTCGGCGTTCAGAATGGTTGACGGCATACCGCTTGTGGTACCAGAAGTTAATGGTCACCTTGTAGATGATTACAGAGGTATAATAGCAAATCCCAACTGCTCCACCATCCAGATGGTTCTCTCGCTTTACACTGTTCACAGGGAATTCGGCCTGCGCAAAATAGTGGTTTCAACGTACCAGGCTGTTTCAGGCGCGGGACGAAAGGCTATCAACGAACTTCAGAAGCAGATGGCGGGTTCAGAAGAAACATCTGTCTTTCCACGAAAGATATTTCTTAATGTGATTCCACAAATAGGAAGTTTTGAAGAGTCGGGTTTTTCCACTGAAGAATTGAAGATGATAAATGAAACTCGGAAGATCCTGGACGATCCTGCTATCGACGTGATTCCTACCACCGTGCGTGTCCCTGTGCTTTACGGCCATTCAGAAGCGGTTTATGTAGAAACCAGAAAACCTTTTAGCTCTTACGAGAAATTGCGTGAAGTGATGGAAAAAGCCGAACATGTGAAGTTTGTCGATGACCTGGTAACACCCAGCGAAGTCGCTGGAAGTGACATAGTTTACGTATCCCGCCTTCGCATACTTGATGAAAGCAGATTCGTATTCTGGAACGTTGCTGACAATATACGTGTGGGTGCCGCGACTAACGCTGTGAGAATACTGAAAAGATTACTGGGGGCGAAGAGATGAACGTAACGCGTTATAGCGCCACGGGAAACACGTTCGTTTTCTTCGACGCGAACGTTGAACTTTCCGATGAGGAAAAAAGCCGTCTTGTTCTCGAACACGTTGGTGATCTCGATGGCGCTATATTTGTGGAAGGTCGAAACGGGCTACCTTTAATGGATTATTTCAATCGAGATGGAAAGAGAGCGGAGTTTTGTGGTAACGGCGCAAGGGCATTCGTATGGCATCTCGTAACTCGCAAAGGTTATCCACTCGAAGAAGAGATAGAGTTTATTACTGGGGCAGGAAAGATTAAAGGACTCGTAAAAGACGGGATCGTTTTCATCCAATCACCTGACCCAGTAGACGAAGGAGTGTTTGAAATTGATGGCATTTGCATCTTCAAAGTTCGTGTAGGCGTTCCTCACATTGTGGTTGAACGAAGAGATCTGGAGAATGTCAACATGGAAACATTTGCACGGCCACTGAGGTGGAAGTTCGATGCGAACGTAAATATCTTCAGATCGATCGGTGATGTAACGTTGAAGATGAGAACTTACGAACGTGGTGTGGAAAGAGAAACCCTTGCGTGTGGCAGCGGAGCTGTTGCTGTTGCATACGTTTATCGCGAAATGATAGGAAGGGAAAAAACCGAGTTCATACTTCTGCCACCAGGCGGGAGGCTTTCGGTTATGATCAAAGAAGGAGAGTATTACCTTGGAGGAGGTGTTGAGGATGTTTAAGGGAGTGGCCACGGCTCTTATAACTCCTTTTTCGGAGGGTGCAGTGGATTATAAAAGCTTTGAGAAATTCATCCAGTGGCAGATTGAGAAGGGTGTAGACGCTCTTCTCGTTCTTGGAACTACAGGTGAAGCCCCATCCATTTCTGAAGAAGAGAGAAAGGAGTTAGTGTCGTTTGCCGTCAAGCTGGTAAACGGCCGTGTCCCTTTGATCGTTGGAACAGGTACTAATTCGACCGAAAAAACCCTAAAGATGACCCTTCAAGCTCAAGATCTTGGTGCCGACGGTGCCCTCATTGTGACTCCATATTACAACAAACCCGTGCAGGAAGGACTCTACCAGCATTATGCGTACATCGCAAAAAGAGTCGAGATACCCATAATCATTTACAATGTCCCTTCAAGAACTGGGGTGAACATCCTTCCGGAAACAGTTGTCAGATTGGCCGCGGATTTTAAGAACATCGTTGGTGTAAAGGAAGCTTCCGGTAACATGGCTCAGATCGATTTACTTCTGTTGAAGCTCAAAGGTGTGAGAGACGATTTCCTCGTGTGGTCTGGCAACGACGATCAGGCTTTTCATCTGATGTGTAGTGGAGGCCACGGAGTGATTTCGGTGCTTTCCAACGTTGTTCCCGATTTGACGGCAATGATGTGTAAAAAAACCCTCGAGGGAAATCTTGAGGAAGCCCGTGAACTTCACTTAAAACTCTTTCCCCTTATGAAGGCGCTGTTTGTAGAAACCAACCCCATACCCGTAAAATTCGGTGTCTCGCTTCTGGGTATGTGTAAGAACGAGTTGAGACTTCCTCTTGTCCCCGCCTCTGAAAAGACGAGAGAGCTCGTCGAATCAACGATGAAAGAGCTGGGGGTGCTTTCATGAAGTTCGGCGTTTTTGGTTATTCTGGGAGAATGGGAAAAGTTGTAGTGGAAACTTTTCAGGAAGCTGGTCATGAACTAACCTTCAAAGCGGATATCGATGGCGAAACGATGAAGGAAAAGCCAGATGTAATAGTGGACTTTTCATCTGCGAATGCTCTGGATAGAGTTGTTGAAACCGTGGATCGTCTGAAATGTGCGCTGGTTACCGGTACCACTGGCATTGGCGAGAAGGGTATAGATAAGTTGAAAGCACTTTCAGGAAAGGTTGCGGTTGTTCAGAGCTTCAATTTTTCAGCTGGTATAACCGTTCTCAAAAAGATTCTGAGGGAGTATTCGAAATTCCTCAGTGATTGGGAAGTTGAAATAGTCGAAGCTCATCACAAATACAAAAAAGACGCTCCTTCTGGTACGGCTATTGCGCTATCAAAGGAAATCGGTCGCTCTCAAATCCCCTGGCACTCCTTGAGAATGGGAGGCATTCCCGGAGATCACTGGGTTTATTTTGCGAACGAAGGAGAGGTGCTGGAGTTCCATCATAGAGCTATTTCTCGGAAGGTATTTGCCTTTGGCGCTCTCAAGGCTGCCGAGTTCGCCGTTTCTGCTCCTGCTGGCTTTTACAGTTTTGAGGAGGTGCTCTTTGGTGGACGCTTATGAATTGATTAGACTCATCAAAGAATCCAAAAAGCGCACGCCAGTTGTTGCGTACATAAAAGGTGATCTTTCCGGGATAAAGTCCCCAGAAACTGTTAAGTTCTTTGCGTGTGATACCTTCGGCATAGCTTTCGGCGACTTGAACGATGTGGAGACCTTCCTTGAAGAGAATAAAGAAAGAATAGAAGACGTGCACTTTGAAGTGAAGGCGAGGAATTCGGCACTTCCTCTTGCTGATTTGAGAAAGTATGAGGCCCGGATAGAACCAGGCGCAATAATCCGCGATATGGTTGAAATAGGTAGAGGCGCGGTTATAATGATGGGCGCCGTGATAAATGTGGGAGCGTCTATAGGCGAAAACACAATGATAGACATGAACGTGGTCGTGGGTGGACGAGCGATAATAGGGAAGAACTGTCACATAGGCGCCGGGACAGTGATCGCCGGAGTTATCGAGCCACCGAGCGCAAATCCTGTGATTATCGAAGATAACGTTATGGTCGGCGCCAACGCTGTAATCCTTGAAGGTGTACGTGTGGGAGCAGGAGCTGTTGTCGCAGCGGGCGCCGTGGTTACAAAAGATGTTCCTCCTAAAACGGTGGTTGCAGGAGTGCCTGCTAAGGTGATCAAGCAGGTTGACACCAAGACCCTTGATAAAACTCAGATTGTAGAGGACCTGAGACGATTGGAGTGAAACATGTGTCGCTTGCTTTTCCCTGTGTTGTTCAAAAATACGGCGGTTCCTCTGTGGCTACGCCGGATAGGATAAAAGCTGTAGCGAAAAGGGTTGCAAAAAGAGCGAAAGATACCAGACTCGCGGTCGTGGTTTCCGCCATGGGCAAGACTACCGACGAGCTCATCGCGCTGGCAAGACAGATCAGTGACGACCCGCATCCAAGAGAGATGGACATGCTGCTTGGAACCGGTGAACAGATCTCCGCTGCACTTCTTTCCATAGCTCTCAACGATCTGGGTGTTCGTGCCAAATCGGTGAACGCCTTTCAACTTAAAATAACCACGACGAAAGATCATAGCAACGCCAGAATAATCGATTTTGATGCGGATCTGCTGTTGCAAAGCTTCGAGAGTTACGATGTAGTTGTCATCACAGGATTTCAGGGCATCACAATCGAAGGTGACCTTACCACACTGGGTCGTGGAGGATCGGATACATCGGCAGTTGCGGTAGCTGCGAAGTTGAACTGTGACTGTGAGATATACAGCGATGTTCCCGGTGTCTTTACCTGCGATCCCCGGATTTATCCCAAAGCGCGAAAACTCGATTACATAACATACGACGAAATGCTTGAGCTTGCCTCCCTTGGAGCGAAGGTCCTGCATTCACGTGCCGTGGAGCTTGCAAAAAAATACGGTGTCGTTCTCTATTGTGCCTCGTCCTTTACTGAAGAAAGGGGGACCTATGTGGTTGAAAAACTTCCCGAATGGCTGGAACAACCGGTGGTGACAGGCGCAACGGTGGATACAAAGCAAGTGGAAGCCACCATAATGCATATACCGAGTAGAGAGCTTCTTACGAAGATATTTGAAGCTGTTGCTCAGGCAAACCTGAATGTTGACATGATATCCATCGTCGAGGGAGACAGGGGTTTCCACTTGTCTTTCACGGTGATAGAAGATGCCACAAAAAAACTCAAAGCGGTTGTGGAAAGAGCGCTTGAAGGTGTAGAAGGCTGGGAAATGCACCTTGACGATTCTGTAGCAAAGCTGTCGGTTGTCGGTGTGGGAATGCGCTCGAGTTCGGGCGTTGCCTCGCGCTTCTTCTCAATCCTGACAAACAACGGTATCCCGTTCAAAACCGTTACCACTTCCGAGATAAAGATCTCGTGTCTCATACCGAGAAAAGATGCCGAAAGAGCACTCGAACTTATTGCGAAAGAATACGAGCTTTAGATTGGTATTATAATAGAGTAAAATAGAATTATTCAAAATCAACCCGCTTTGGGAGGCTGAAATCCATGAAAAGCTTCGTCATGAACGTGTGGCTTAGTACCTGGAAAGAGCTTTATGGTGAAAGAATTGTCGAGGAATTGATTTCCGAGATGAATGTGGACAAGACTAAACTTCTGAACCCTATCAACGATGTGCCCGACGATCTTGTTGTCCGTTTCTCACGCACTTTAGCGCAGAGAGTTGGTAAAACCTACGAAGAGCTCTGGCAAGAGACAGGCTATAAGAATATCTGGTCTTTCAATCGATTTTATCCGGGTTATTTTCAAAAAGATGGTGTTTTGTCCTTCTTGAGTGCGATGGATATGACACACAGAGCTCTTACAAGAAGAATAAAGGGAGCAAGACCGCCGAGGATAATCTACAGGTATATCGACGAAAGGACGGCTATTGTAAGGTACGAATCTACTCGTGACTTCAGAAGTTACTTTCTCGGGCTTTTGAAAGGATCGGGTGAATTCTTCAACGATCCGTTGAATATCGAGGTACTCTCTCAAGATGCAAATGCAAATGGGTCTTTCGTTGAAGTCAAAATCATAGCCTCTAAACCCTATGGAAAAAAGGTTACTTTGAAATTAGTAAAAATATTTTCTATTGGATTGATTAAAGGGATGGTTACGAGCTACACCTTTCTCTTCCCGGTTATCGTTTTCATCGCATCCCTGGTATTCACCAGATTTTTCAGTCCTGTGATTGCCTCGATTTTGATCGCTGTGACGACTCTTGTGAGTACAATATTTGGACTTGCTGACCTGCGAAAAGGGTTATCAGCAATTAAAGACATGATGTCATTATTGAAGAAGAAAGATTTCGCCAATGTTGTGAACGTTTCGGGTATCAAGGAGTTCGAAGAAATTTCGGTCAAAAACAACGAAGCTGTGATGGAAATAAGAGAATTCCTTATAGGCTTGCAAGGCGACAGCGAAGAATTACAGAATTTTGCTCAGAAGACCATGGAATCGTCCAAAATCGCTCAAGAGCAAATAGATACTATGAAAGAATTGGCTTCGCAGATTGCGGATACCGCTATACAAATAAGTAACGACACGGAGAGAATCTCAGAAGCAGTTTCTTCTAATGTTGAGACGATATCCAAAACCACTGAAGAACAGAACAAGATTGTACAGAGTCTGAATCTTGCCGTTGAAAAAATAGTCAATTCCGCGAACAGTGTGGAGATATCGTCTAAGAAGATCCAGGATGTCAATAGAGATTTCGAAACAATTGTTTCCAAGAGTCAAGATTTGAGAAATCAGGCGAGTGAAATCAGAAATATCGCTGATACGGTCATGGGGATAGCAGAGCAGACTAATCTTCTCGCTTTGAATGCCGCCATTGAAGCGGCAAGAAGTGGTGAAGCAGGCAGAGGCTTTGCCGTCGTCGCGGAGGAGATAAGAAAACTTGCCGAGGAGAGCAGAACTTCCGCCAATAAGATTTCCCAGTTTCTGGTGGCTATATCTAATGGAATTGCGGAGCTCAGCAATGGGATATCGAGGGGATTCGAGGAATTGAAAAAACAATCTACAGAGCTTTCAAACAGCGCCGCTCAGAGCAAAGAATCGAGCGTGATAATATCCCAGATAATGGAAAAGCAGAACGCTCTGATAGAAGAATTGAATAGTGAAGTGAACAAGCTCGAAGATGTTACTACGAGTATACAGAACCTTTTGGCTATATCTGAAGAAAGTTCGGCCACTGCGCAAGAAATAAGTGCCTCCATTCAAAGATTTTTGAATGAACTCAACACGGTTTTCGATAACGTCAAACAAACACTCGATCTGTTGAATCTGATTAAGGAGAACTTTAAAGAACTGAAGATCTGATAACATTCCTCTTTGCGAGAGTATTTACAAAAAAACCAGCCTTTTACAGGCTGGTTTTTTGTTTTTATTGGCGGCACAGGGAAAAACGATTAGGGAAAGGGCAAGGCTTTATCGAATTCTTAAATGGGAGTGATGAGACTTGGTTAGAGGGCTTTATATCGCAACCATGGGAATGCTCCTGGATGAAGCGAAATTGAACAATCTGGCCAACAATCTGGCTAATGTGGACACCACTGGATACAAAAACGACCGTCTGGCATTCAGAACCTATCTTGAAAAGGAAATTTATCGCTTTGAACCTCATCCTGAAAGGCATGATATCGATGTTCAGCGTATAGGAAAACTTGAAATGGCTTCGATACTCGATGAAGTCAGAGTAGATATGTCCAGGGGAAAGATTGAAGAAACGGGCTCTCCCTATGATCTTGCGATCGATGGGGAGGGCTTTTTTGCCGTGGCAGATGGCGAAAACGTTTATTTCACACGCAATGGAAATTTTTACAGAGATTCTCTGGGACGCCTTGTAACAAGCGAAGGATACAGGATTCTGGATATCCGTGGAGAACCTGTTCAGCTGGATGTGGACGATTACATTGCTCCAGATGGTACAGTTCGAGGCCCAAACGGGGAAATACGGAGTACCATCGCAATCTACAGATTCGACAATCCTTCAAAGCTTGAAAAGCTGGGATACACGATGTTTACGTCCACAGAAGAAAGTGGTCCCCCTGCTCTGGAAGAAAATGCCAGGCTCATGGTGGGTTTTTTAGAGCGTTCTAATGTGGATCCATTGAAAGAGATGGTGAACATGATAACAGCGCAGAGGCATTATGAGATATCTCAGAGGGTTATAACCACAACCGATACCCTTTTAGATCAGGCGGTTAATCAAATCGGAAGATTGAGATGATGGAGGTGGATAGATAATGATGATCTCGCTTTATTCCTCAGCTACAGGGATGACCACACAGCAAGCGAAGCTTGATACGATAAGCAACAACCTTGCCAACGTAGACACCACCGGATACAAAAAAGTAAGAGCGGAATTCCAGGATCTCGTCTATCAGTATGTGAAAAACGCTGGTACCCCAACTGCTCAAACTTCTCAGCTTCCAACGGGTCTGTACGTGGGTCACGGTGCTAAACTTTCCGCAACAACGCGAATTTTTACCCTTGGCAATCTGGAGGAAACGGGCAACGCTCTCGATCTCGCCATCTCTGGAGACGGATTTTTCCAGGTCCAGCTCCAGGATGGGAGAATCGCCTATACTAGAGACGGAGCTTTTAAGGTCGATAGCACCGGGCGGATCGTAACCAGCACAGGCAACCCGCTGGTGCCCAATATAGTGATACCCACCACGGCTGTGGCGATAAACATATCGCCCGATGGAATAGTGAGCGCAGAGATGCAGGATGGCACTGTCCAAAACCTTGGGAACATAACACTCGTTAGATTCGTGAATCCCGCAGGTTTAAAGGCTATTGGAGAAAACCTTTTCCTTGCAACACCCGCTTCGGGCGATCCTATCGAAGGAACCCCCAACCAGGATGGATTCGGAGCACTTCAGCAAGGTTTTCTGGAAAAGTCCAATGTCGACGTTGTGAAAGAAATGGTGGGAATGATAGTAGCCCAGAGGGCGTACGATCTCAACGCCCGGGCAATACAGACCGCTGACGATATGCTCAGAACCGTGAGCACATTGAAACGGTGATGAGGTGAGGCTGTGAGAGGATTTCTGCTCGGCTTGTCGTTCTTTTTAGCTTTGACAGTGTTCGGAATAACGCTGAAAGAAGAGGTTTACGTTACGGGTCAGGAAGTTATGCTTTCTGACCTGACCGATGCGGAGATCCCTCAAGATATTCTTATAGCTTACGCACCTCCACCAGGCTATTCCATTACACTGAACGGCCAATCGGTGGCCCAAAGGATCGAGAGATTGTTGAACCTGTCAGTGAATGCTCCGGAAACTATCAGGGTCTTTCGATATGATTCAACAAAAGCGAAAAGCGCAGAGGTCGCTGAAAAGCAAATCTTTGTTGAAGATGTTGAAAGAGCCCTGGAAGAAGCCGTCAAATTGGCAGTTACACAGATTCGTGATGACATTTCAGCTACCGAGATCACTCTGAATGTTGAGGGTGAAATATCGCCAGACCCTCGCGCGAAACGCTTTGAGTTGAACCTCGCGCGGATAACACGTTCATCTTTCTCTGTGCTCGTTCGATACCTCGATGAAAAAGGCTCGAGTTTGTCGGTTGATTATCTAAAGGTATTTGCTCGCGTGGAAAGGCCAATATGGGTGGCTTCGCGTATGATTTATGCAGGTGAGATTCTCACAGAAGACGACGCGACTCTGACTGAGATGAACATACTCGAACTCGATGGTTACGTAAGGCATGATATAGCTATTCGTGGATTGAAGACAACCCGTTCTTTCAAGAAGTCCGAACCGTTCGACCCTGCTTATCTTAAATTGCCACCTCTTGCCACAAAAGGATCGGTTGTGCCAGCGGTTTTTGATACAGGGTGGCTGAAGGTTTCCACTTTTGTGAGATTGATGGAAGACGGTTATGCTGAACGTTACGTGGTTTCAAGAAACGTTCAAACAGGAGAGCTCGTTTACGGGATACTTTCTCGAGACGGTGTGCTCTTAGTTCAACCGTTCATAGAGGTGAGCAGCAGATGAAAAGAGTCGTTTTTTTTGTGGCTTTTTTGCTCCTTTCTGGTCTGCTTGTATCAACAAGCCTATGGAACAGCGCAAGTGATGAGCGTTTCAAAGGACTGATTCAAAACGCCAGAACCTTACGAGTTGGCGATGTGATACTTATCAATATTTACGAAAATCCATCCTTCTCATTGAGTGAAAGCATGCCCAACCGCTCAGGAGGCGTGCTTTCAGGAATAAACTCTTTCTTCAGTACTATAAGCAATTTCGATCTTTCTTCCTTCATTCCGATAAACAACAACCCGGACACCCCGAAAAAGGTGGATGCCAAATCTCAACCCAAGGTTGTGGCGCAGATAGCGGCGATCATAGAAGAAATCGATCCCCTCGGGAATTACGTGATAAGAGGAAAAAAAGAGATAAAGGTAGGTAACGATCTCAAGTACATGATTGTGGAAGGCGTTGTGAGACCTGAAGATGTTATGGATGGGTATGTAGACAGCAGCAAAATAGCAAATGCCAGGATCTGGTACGACGGAGAAATAGTTTTTCAGCAGGACCCACAGGAAGAAAGCTGGCTCGGATGGATACTTTCTGGACTTGCAAACCTTATCTTTTGAGGTGGTGTCTATGAGTATCAAACGGCGTTTGAAAATACTCGCATTGCTTGCACTGGTTTTTTTCATTTGCACAGCCTTTGGTGCGAGGTTAAAAGATATCGCGGTTTTTAGAGGTGCAAGGGATAACCAGCTTTTCGGTGTTGGTATTGTAGTTGGGCTTGCTGGTACTGGAGATAGTGGAAGCGCCCCTTCCACTCTTGTGGCAAACATGTTGAAGAACTTCGGTATTAACCTGACGGTGAGCGATCTCAAATCAAAAAACACCGCACTTGTGATGGTGGTTGCAGACATACCAGCCTTTTACAAAGAAGGAATGCGTCTTGACGTTGTCGTATCTGCGCTGGGTGACGCGAAGACGCTGGAGGGCGGTGTGCTTTTACAAACACCTCTGTACGGTGCCGATGGCAACGTTTACGCTGTTGCTCAGGGAAACGTAAGTCTTGGCGGAGCCGATGTTAAATCGTCGATTAACTTACAAAGCAGATTTAAAACGGTAGGCTACATTCCTGGTGGAGCCATCGTAGAACGTGAGATACCTTCTTCTCTGGTTGAAAACGACTCCGTTACGATACATCTGAACCAGCCAGATATAACTACTGCCGCGAGAGCCGCGCAGGCTATAAACCTCAAGTTCGACAGAGAAATAGCCAGAGCCGTTGATCCGGCAACGATACGCGTGAAGATTCCCGAAGTCTTTGAGAACGATCTCATAACGTTTCTCTCCATAGTTGAGTCAGTTGAACTTGCCCCAGATGCAGTGGCCAAAGTCGTTATAAACGAGAGAACGGGAACGGTAATTTTTGGTGGTAACGTTGAACTGAACGATTTCACTTTGAGCTATGGTTCGTTCAATATCAGCGTTACTGCGGGCATGATTGAAGATAAGAACGCGACCATAGAAAACCTCATAGCTGCTCTTAAAGCACTCGGTGCGACACCTCAGGATATAATCGCCATTATCGAAACCCTGGCGGAAGGTGGAATACTTCACGCACAGGTTGTCACAATGTGAGGTGGAGTGGAGTGAATACCATACTACCTCCAATATACTCGTTGAATTACAGCAATTCTTACAATCTCCGTTCGGCCAGTGTGGATTTTCTCTCAACTGTTTTTTCGAAGGTCTTTAAGGATATGTATGAAAGCGCACAGACTTCATCGTTGATACCGAAAACCCCGGCTGAAAAATGGTTCAATCAGATGTTAATTGAGGAATACACACGGGCGATTTGCAAATACAACTTGAAGCCGTTGGTCAATCAGATCGAAAAAGCGCTTTTGACGACCTCCAGAGAAACTACCGCAGTGGAAAGAAAATAACCGCGGCGTTACCCCTATAGGAAGGTTCCTGGAAGCGAAGTACTTGATCAGTGAATCCAGGCAGTGAAATTTGCCCATAGTAAATCTTTAAGCCGTTTTCCTGAGCCCATCGTCTGAAATATTTTTCAAAACGAGCGTTCAACTTTCCTTTGAAAGCAACAAGAACCGATGGATTTCCTTCGGGATATTCCCGGCTCCCCACAGGCCGATAGTAAATCCATACACCATCTTTCAAATCAACAACCCGGAGAATGATATTCTCGCCCTGGTCAGGAAGATAGTTCAGCCTCTCGAGCCTTTCCAGATTCAAAGTGGCTACTTCTATTCCTATGGGTCTTTCCTTCAATATATATGTTCTCACCGCTCTGTCTATAGATTCAGCCGTTTGAACAAAATCCTCCACCCGAGCGCGCGCAATAGCGTTGGATATCGCCAACGACAAAAGATATATTCCCACAGCGACAACTACAAGAATGAAGATCAACTCGTAAATGGTGAATCCGCTTTTGTATCTCATCCCGAAAATTCTAACATGAGAATACCGCTTTTGCTTATGTTTCTTACATTAGTCTATCTTTTCTTACTTTTGTTTTTTTGTTTTTACCACCTCAGCATAGATCCCTTCGCGTTTCAGCACAACTCTGAAATTAATACTTCCAGAAGCAAACGTCAAGCCATAATTTTTTGCCCACATCCCACAAAATGCACGTAAACAACACAACCTTCACGAGCGCTGAGCGTTCTTTTGCCCTTCTTCTTATCACGTATCCCGGTTTCTAAGTCCAGCGAAGCGTCGAGCGAACGCTTATGCAAACAATTACCGAGCCGCAT
>DPRG01000125.1 GCA_003538775.1 Thermotogae bacterium | reverse complement strand
GAGTGCTTGCGAGGAGAAAAGCGGAGCGCAACTGCGAAAACTTCATGCTGGAACATCTCTTTTCTCTTCCTTGCGTGGGGTGCTTTGTTGATGCGAGAGAAGAGATAAGCGGTTTACAGCCGTGTGATTATATGCATTCTTGTGTCCTGATTTCTTTCAGAAAATTCGCCTCACTTTTCATTCGTTATTGCATTTTCCGAATCCTGTGGTATAATCCTCAAAAGCACTCAGGGAGGTTGCGCTTTGAAAGAGCTTGTGAATTCGCTTGTAAAAGTTTTTGCGTTTGCTCTCAACAATAATAACAATAATAATGGGCCGGGACCGGCCTGTCTTTTCGCACACCCTTAAAGGGTGCTTAAACACAAAGACAGGCCGGTGAAAAACATTCACCGGCCTTTTTATTTTTCTAACCACAAAGAGGAGGTGTTTTTCGTGATTGAAGAACTTCGTCAGGAAGAACCTGTGATGATCGATACCATCGTGTCACATCTCAAAAACCCGAAGGTACAGGCAGCGGTGAAAGTGAAGGCCGAAGTGGTGAGACTGAGTCAGGAGTTTTTAAGACGTGAAGGATTTGTGGAACTTCTTCCAACGATTCTTTCGCCAATTACAGATCCCCTTAACCACGATGTTTTTGAAGCGGTGATAGACTACGCCGGCACGCAGTACAGGCTGACTCAATCTATGATCTTCCACAAACAGATAGCTCTACACGCCTTCGATAAAATCTTCATAACATCCCCCAACGTTCGCCTCGAAACTCCTGACAAGGCTGGCATGGGTAAATACCTCTTCGAGTTTGTGCAGATCGATTTGGAAATGAAGGAAGCGAAAAGAGAAGACGTCATGGATCTGATCGAACGCCTGATGGTTTTCGTTTTTAAAGGCGTTCAGGAAAAATGTGCTGAAGAGCTGAAAGTTTGTGGCGTTGAAAAATTGAAGATTCCCTCAACTCCGTTTCCAAAAGTCAGGTACCTCGAAGCAAAAGAAAAATACGGTCCCGATTTCGAGAAAATCCTATCCAGAAAAACGGAAGAACCATTCTGGCTGGTAGATATCGCCATTGAAGACAGAGAGTTTTACGACAAGCTTTCCCCAGATGGAAAAACACTTCTGGATATGGATCTAATTCTCCCTTACGGTTATGGAGAAGTACTCTCAGGTGGGGAAAGAGAGTATGAATATGAGAGGATTGTCGAAAGAATGAGATTCAAAAACAGTGACTTCAAAAGCATGAAATGGTATCTTGACCTTGTAAAACGCTATGGGCTTTATCCTTCAGCGGGTTGTGGATTTGGCGTGGAAAGACTTACACGGTATATCTGCCGCCTGGAACATGTAAAATACACCCGTCTCTTCCCGAAAGTGCCAGGTGTGATCTCTATTTGAAGTATTATGTTGAAAGGCTAAGGATTCACCAGGCGTTAAAACTCGAGAAACAGTGGCATGTATAATATGGCTAATATTTATTCTTCCCATAATGGGAGGTGTAAGGCATTGACAAAGGAAGACGTTCTCAGGACTATTGAGGAAAAAGGGATAAAATTCATCAGACTCCAGATCACCGATATCAACGGAATACTGAAAAACGTGGAGATTCCCGCAGATGAGTTACCTGGCGTTTTTGAAAAAGGTATGCTTTTCGACGGTTCCTCCATCGATGGATTTGTAAGAATCAACGAATCCGATATGTACCTCTTACCGGATCCCGAAACCTTCGCGATTCTTCCCTGGGACGAAGGACGAAGCGCAAGATTGATATGCGACGTCTACAACAGTGACTGGACACCATTTGAAGGTGATCCCAGATACAGATTGAAACTGGTGCTCGAGAAGGCGAAGAAAATGGGTTTTGAAGCCTACGCTGGACCAGAGCCTGAATTCTTTCTACTTCCGAGAGATTCCCAAACTCTTAAGCCAGTTATGGGCTTTCTTGATGAAGGCGGCTACTTCGACATGCTTCCCGTGGATAGAGGCGAGAACACTCGAAAAGATATCGTCCTGGCTCTCGAAGCCATGGGTCTCGATGTCGAAGCGTCTCATCACGAAGTGGCACCATCTCAGCATGAAATTGACTTCCGCTACGACAAGTTCCTGAGAACGGCAGACAATCTCCAGACTTTCAAGCTCGTTGTAAAAACCGTAGCGCTGATGCACGGTCTACACGCCACCTTCATGCCAAAACCTTTCTACGGGGTCAACGGTTCGGGTATGCATACACATATGAGCCTATTCAGAGATGGCGAAAACGCTTTTTACGATGAACACGACGATGCTGGCCTCAGTGAAGTTTGCAGATATTTCATAGGGGGAATCCTAAAGCACGCAAGAGCGATAACCGCTGTTACAAACCCAACGATTAACAGTTACAAAAGACTTGTTCCCGGCTACGAAGCCCCCGTTAATGTTGCATGGTCTCTTGGAAACCGATCCGCCCTTGTCAGAGTTCCCATGGCCCGTGGCAAGTCAACGAGAATAGAGTACCGGAGCCCCGATCCCACATGTAATGCCTACCTTGCCCTGGCTGTTATGCTAGCCGCGGGATTGGATGGAGTCGAAAACAAGATAGATCCTCCACCTGCTGTCGATGAAAACATCTTTGAAATGGACGAAGCGCAAAAAGCCGCACATTCTATAGTCCAGCTTCCCGGAACACTTAAAGAAGCAATAGACGAAGCGAAAAAAAGCGAACTCGTTCGCAGTGTCCTGGGTGACCACATCTACGAAAAGTTCTTCGAAGCGAAAGAAAGAGAATGGAGCGAGTTTCGAACCACGGTAACTGATTGGGAATTGAGGAAGTATCTGGAAATCTTTTGATCAAACATGAGGGGGAGCTCCCCCTCATTCTATTTCTTCAATTTTAATATTCTTCCGAAGCGAGCAACTGGCTCAACTGGGACATGAAAGAGAGATCTCTGACTATTCCCGCAACATAAATCCCTGAAACATATGGATGGATTTCATCAACTACTTTCAGTATGTAATCTGTTGTGTAATGCTTTATGTACTCATCGCTCCGATCTTCTTCAAGCAAATCGATGAATTCCTTCGGAAGTACTATGCCCGGAACCGATGCAAAGTGGGAAAGCTGAGAACGGTTTTTAAAGACAACCGTCGAAACCAGCACAGGAGGCACTACTGTCAATCTGTCGAGGAACCTTTGAAGTTTTTCCTTTTCGAAAACCGGCTGAGAGATCAAAAAATCCGCTCCCGCTTTAACCTTTCTTTCAACTCTTTCGATTTCTTCATCAAAACTATGGCTGAAAACCGCTCCAACGTAAAACTCCGTAGATGCGTTCAACTTGTTTCCGGCAAGGTCTGTCCCGGTATTCATCAATTTAACGAGTTTTATAAGCTCATATATCGACATGTCTTGTACAACCGAAGAATCTGGATAATCTCCGTGGTTCGGGTCGTCACCGGACAACAAGAGCAGATTTCGTACACCGAGAATGTGGAACCCCAACAGATCCGACTCAACTCGGCATTTATTACGGGTTATACGACTGAAATGAGGAAGTACTTCCATTCCCTCCTGTATCATCAAGGTTGAAACAGCCCACGGTGAAACCCTTATCCTGGCAAGCGGCATATCAGTAACCGCAATGGCGGACACACCGATTTTCCATACAGAACGGACGTAATCAAGATACTTTTTGGGATCAGGCCCTCTCGGCGGCAAAGTCTCAATCACAAGGGCTTTTTTCTTTTCTATATGATCTTTCAAAACTGCCAAATCTTGCTCACCCCACTTTGAATATGTTCGCTTTTCTGATATACTTTTAGTGTATATCATACCACTTTAAGGAGGTGTTGGCAAAATGAGAAAACTGGTCGTGCTTTCCCTTTTCTTGCTGGCAGTGCTGGCAGTGCTGGCGGTAGAGCCCGAGTATATCGTTGAACCCTACACCGGAAGATACGGTGGCACGTTGTTCCTCAGCACCACGGCTGGTCCCAAAACTCTAAACCCAGCGAACGCTCAGGAAACAAGCTCCACAAACATTATTGGATGGTTCCTTGAGCAACTCGTGGATTTTGACAAAAACGGCGGCATCCGTGGCGGGCAGCTCGCAAAGAGCTGGGAAGTTTCTGAAGATGGAAGAAGCTACATTTTCCACATTCGAAAGGGGTTGAAGTGGTCAGACGGCCATCCATTCACAGCCGAGGACGTTTACTTCAGTTTCGCGAAGATTTGGACGAACCCTGACAATGCGGGAGATACTTACGATGTTATTACCGATGATGAGGGAAATCCCCCAACGGTAGAACTGATCGATGAGTACACCGTAAAGATCACCTACAACAAACCTTTTGCTCCCGGACTCAGATATGTCGGTAGCGTCGACATCCTTCCCAAACACGTGCTCGAAGAAGCCGTGGATAATGGTACCTGGCTTGAAACATGGACCGTGGCGGATATTGACAAGATCGTGGGAATGGGACCATTCATCATCACAGAATACACCGAAGGTGTGCGTATAGTCCTCGAAAGGAACCCCAACTATTACCGTGTTGACAAAGAAGGAAACAAACTGCCTTACCTTGATAAGATAGTCTACCTGATTGTTCCGGATCTCAACGCCGCACGTTTGAAGTTCGAAGCTGGAGAAATCGACATGTACGGTCCTCGCGCTGAGGAGTTCCCGGACCTCAAGGAAATGGCTGATGAAAAAGGCTGGATTGTTGACTTCGACGGGCCAACCTTTGGAACACAATTTGTAGCGTTCAATTACAACACACCGGATCCTGTGAAGCGTAAATGGTTCAGAAATGTGCACTTCCGCAGAGCAGTGGCTTACGCTGTTGACAGAGAAACCATCAACGAGACTCTTTACAACGGCCTTGGAACGCCTCAGTACGGTCCTGTGAGCGCTGCTTCACCATTCTATTATCCGAATCTTGAGGACGAATACGGATTCCCCTACAGTCTTACCATGGCAAAACGCGAGCTGATCGAGGGCGGATTCTCCTGGGATGCCGAAGGTAATCTGATCGACTCCGAAGGTAACAAGGTTGAATTCATTCTCACAACCAACGCCGGTAATAACGTGCGTGAGACCATCTCCAACATACTCGTCGAAAGCCTAGGTAAGCTCGGAATGAAGGTTACTTTCACTCCCATCCAGTTCAACACACTCGTGCAGAAACTCGTTGGAACAGGCGACTGGGAAGCGGTTGTGATAGGACTCACCGGCGGTGTTGATCCTCACGGAGGTTCCAATGTTTGGAGACTCGACGGCGGACTCCACTTCTGGAATTACAGCCCGGAAGTTAATGAAAACGTAGACCCGAACGACTACTACGTGGCAGATTGGGAAAAGCGAATAGACGAAATCTTCAGAAAACAGGTAACCGAGATGGATCCACAAAAACGTCTTGAACTCTTTTGGGAATTCCAGAAGATAGCGGCTGAAAACCAGCCCATCGTTTACCTGATCCAGCAGCTTTACATGTTCGCATACAGTAACAAGCTTCACAACGTTGATCCAGCCGCCTGGGGAGGCATGCTCTGGAACGCCTACGCTATATGGAAAGAATAATCCAACGCAATAAAGCAAAAAGCGGGCGCTGTAGCGCCCGCTTTTTCTTTGTTGCTCGTTATGGCAAATCCTTTAAAAAACAACTACCAAACCTCTCAGATACGACTGTTCCATTTTTCTTTGCCTAGCAAGAAAGAACTTTCGCAATTTCGTAGAACACAAAAACAAGCACTCATACAAACGATCGCCGAGCCGCAGGTCTTTTTGCCTCCTTTTCCTTGCAAAAC